>NZ_JBMDXT010000254.1:0-18582 GCF_048594475.1 Nakamurella sp.
GGTGGGCCGGCCAAGGGCCGCGCGCCCGTCGGTGCCTCGGTGCGGGACGACGGACCCTGGGAGCACCGGGACGTCAGCGCCAACGGCATCCGCTTCCACATCGCCGAGGCGGGCACCGGTCCGCTGGTCGTGCTGCTGCACGGGTTCGGCCAGTACTGGCGCTCCTGGCGCTACCAGCTGCCGGGGGTGGCCGAGGCCGGCTTCCGGGTGGTGGCCCCCGACCTGCGGGGGTACGGCGACACCGACAAGACCCAGCGCGGGTACGACGCGTTCACCCTGGCCGACGACGTCGCCGGGCTCGTGCGCTCGCTGGGTGAGCGGGACGCGGTGCTGGTCGGGCACGGCTACGGCGGGGTGACCGCCTTCAACACCGCGGTGATGAAGCCCGACCAGGTCCGCGGCGTGGTGGCCATCGCCGCGCCGCACCCGATCCGGATGGCCCGCGTGCGTCGGCCGGTGCGATCGGACCGGTACGGCCGTCTGCTCTCCTGGGCGTCGATCCCCTTCTATCCCGAACGCCGGCTGGCCGCCGGCAACGGGGCCATGCTCGAGCGGATCGTGCGGTCCCAGTCCGGACCGGTGTGGAAGGCCTCCCGCGACTTCACCGAGCAGATGGCCCGGATGCGCTCGGCGATCCGGATCCCCGGGGCCGCCCGGGGCGCGGTCGAGCACCTGCGCTGGGTGGCCCGGTCGCCGCTGCGCACCGACGGGCACCGTCACCGCGAGGCGCTGACCCGGCCGGTGAGCGCGCCGGTCCTGCACGTCGTCGGCGATGCCGATCGGTTCACCCCGATGGCGACCCTGGCCGACGCCCGCGAGCAGTGCACCGGCTGGTACACCCTGTCGACGGTGCGCGGCGTCGGCCACTACCCGGCCGAGGAGGCGCCGGACCTGGTCACCCGGCTGATCATCGGGCACGCGACCCGCGCCCAGCGGCCCTGACCTCAGGCCGGCCACCCCCTGACTCCGGCCCTGCGTCCCCATCCGCGATCCACGTGCCGGTTTTGGCCCTCCGGGACCCGGATGTGGGGCGCAGAGTGGCAAGTCGGTGGGCGGAATCCGACCCGGCCCGCGAAACCCGGCCCACGCACCCGGGCCCACCCATCCGCGCCGACGGGCCGGCTCGCCTATGCGGCGGTGCAGCCCTGGGTGGAGGCGGCGGTGTCGTCGGCCAGGCCGGCCCGGACCACCGGGGCGACCTCGTCGGCGGTGAGCGCGAACCCGACGTCGGTCTCGTCGATGGCCGCACCGAAGATCACGCCGAGCACGGTGCCGTCGGGCGCCAGCAGCGGCCCGCCGGAGTTGCCCGGCCGCACCTGTGCGCGCAGCGTGTAGACCTCCCGGGTCACCGTGGCGTCCGAGTAGATGTTGGGCCCGCGCAGCTGGATGGTCGACCGGACCCGTGCCGGGGTCAGCGTGTACGGACCGTCGAGCGGGAAGCCGGCCACGATCGCGTCGTCCCCGGAGGCCGCCGGGTCGGCCGCGAACGGCAGCGCCGGCGCGGTCAGATCCGGCACGTCGAGCACCGCCAGGTCGGTCTGCGGGTCGTACAGCACGACGGTGGCGTCCAGGTTCCCGGTGTCGGTCTCCACCACCGCCCGGTTCGACCCGGCCACCACGTGCGCGTTGGTCATCACCTTGCCCGGGCCGATGACGAAGCCGGTGCCCTCCATCCGCCGCGCGCAGGACTCGGCGACGGCGCGCACCTTCATGATGGACCGGCCCGCGGCCTCCACCCCGGGGGCGGCCACCACCTGCTGGTCGGGCGGATCCACCGCGGTGTTCGGGGTCGGTGCGAGCGGGTCCAGGATGGCCGGGAAGCCCGAACTGTTGAAGACCTCGCGCAGCCGCGTCGACAGATCCTGCGCCTGGCTCGGGATGACCTCGTCGACCTTGCCGAGCACCGCGGACCCGCGGATCGCCGACGAGAGCCAGGGGAACGGCACCGCGGCCAGCGGCACCGCGATCAGCCAGATGACCAGCAGCACGGCCAGCGCATTACCGAACAGGCCGAGGGTGCGGTCCACCGCCTGGGCCGGTCGCCAGTCGATGGTCCGGGAGATCGCACGCCCGACCGTGGAGCCGGCGATCTCCCCCACGCCGACCCCGACGATCACGCAGGCGATGCCGATGGCGATCTTGGCCGTCGAATCCTGCACCAGATCCATCAGGTACGGCGCGACCCAGATGGCCACGACCGCGCCGGCGATCGCGGTGACCAGCGTGAAGATCGCGGTGATGAAGCCCTGACGGAACCCGGCGATGGCCGCGCCGACCACCAGCAGCACGACGATGACGTCGACGACGTTGAACCCGGTCACGAGAACCCCGGAAGGTGGAACAGCCGCTGCCGGTCCCACGGCCGGGCCCAGCCGCCCAGCTCGAGCAGCGAGTCGACCAGGCCGGCGGTGAAGCCCCAGACCAGCAGGTCCGCGACGCGGAACGCCGGGCCCATCCAGCCGTTGGACAATCGCACCTGGCCGCGGTTGGCCGGATCGACCAGCTCGGCGACGGGCACCCGGGCGACGGTCGCGGTCTCGGCCGGATCCACCGCGCGGACCTCCCCCGGCTCGCGCCAGAAGGCCAGGACCGGGCTGACCAGGAAGCTCGACGGGGTCAGGAACAGTTCGGGCAGCAGCGCGACGGGCAGCACCGACGCCGGATCCAGGCCCGTCTCCTCCTGACCCTCCCGCAGGGCGGCCTCGACCACCCCCTCGCCGGGGTCGATCGATCCACCGGGGAACGCCGGCTGGCCGGCGTGCGACCGCATCGTCGCCGCCCGTTCGGTCAGCAGCAGATCGGGGCCGAAGGGTCCGTCGGCGAACAGCATGAGCACCGACCCGCGCCGGGCGGTGGGCGGGGCCTGACCGCTCAGCCGGGCGATCGGGCCCGGCAGCCGGTGCCCGTCCACCGAGCGGGTCAGCGCGCTCATCCAACCGGGCAGGTCGGACAGGTCGTCGACCAGCAACCGGCCGGTCGTCAGCGGTTCCGCCTCGGTCATCGCCCCGCCCCCGCCCCCGACGGAGCGTCGGGGGTGCGGTCGGACCGGCCCCGGCCGGCGCGGCGGCCGGTCACGGCGCGAGCCCGACCAGTCCGAGGACGTGATCGCGTTCCGGCCCGACGACCAGCGCCGCCGCGGCCTCGGGATCGACCACGCCGGCCCCGGCGCCGTAGGCCGGGCACAGCGGCGCGAGGAAACAGGCCCCGCAGGCCGGCTTCTTGGCGTGGCAGACCCGGCGGCCGTGGAAGATCGTCCGGTCGGAGAACGTCGTCCACTGCGCCCTGGGCAACTGCGCGTTCAGGTCGGCCTCGATCTTGACCGGGTCGGTGTGGGTGGTCAGCCCCCACCGGGTGACCAGGCGGGTGACGTGGGTGTCGACGGTGACGCCGGGCACCCCGAACGCGTGGCCGAGGACGACGTTGGCCGTCTTGCGGCCGAACCCCGGCAGCGTGACCAGGTCGGCCAGCGTGCCGGGCAGCTGCCCGTCGAACCGCTCGACCAAGGCCTGCCCCAACCCGATCAGCGAGCTGGTCTTGTTCCGGAAGAAGCCGGTGGACTTGATCATGTCCTCCAGCTCGGTACGGGACGCCCCCGCATAGTCGGCGGCGGTCCGGTACCGGGCGAACAGCGCGGGCGTGACCATGTTCACCCGCGCGTCGGTGGACTGGGCGGACAGGATGGTGGCGACGGCCAGCTCCAGCGGCGTGGTGAAGTCCAGTTCGCAATGCGCGTCGGGGTAGCCGACGGCCAGCTGGGCGTCGAGCTGCCGGGCCCGGCGGGTCCGGGCCAGCGGGGTCGCCGGCGGCTTGGCCCGCCTGGTGACCCGGCTCGCCGTCCGGTCACCGCCCACGCTGTCGACCCTGCCATTGACCACGCTGCCAGGTTGCCACAAGCGTCTGACGCCCCGCGCCGGCCCGGGTTGCGGCCCGGCGCGGGAACGGTCCGCCCGCGCTCCGCGACCGTGATGGGGGATGATGAGCGCATCATGACGGTCTTCCTGGTGCTGCTCATCCCGCTGCTGCTGATGGTCTTCGCGCTGCTGATGGAGCGGCTCGAGCGCCGGCTGAAGTCGGCCACGGTCAGTGAGGCCGATGTGCAGGAGTTCCTGGACACGGCCAAGCCGGAGGAGGTCAACACCCTCATCCGGGAGGGCTGGACCAAGGCGTTCGCCAAGTTCCGCCTGCGCCGGCGGCCGCGCCTGCGCCGGCGGCCCAAGGACGGCACCCGGGAGACGCCCGGCGCCCCGTCCGGCCCGGCGCTCTGAATCGCGGGCGGCGGACCGGCCGGTGTCCTTTCCGCTCTCCGGGACGGGCCGCCCGTCCGGCGAGAGCGCGACGGAGGCCACCCCCTAGACTGTGCTCTGCGTCTCAGCAGGTCCGTGCCGCCCAATCGCGCTGACCCGACTGGGAGAACGATCGGAGGAACAGGGTGGAAGAAACGCTCGCGAAGGCCGGGATCTTCCAAGGCGTGGATCCGGATTCGGCGACCGCCCTGGCGTCCCAGCTGGAGACCATCGAGTACGCCCGGGGCAGTGCCATCTTCTCCGAGGGCGAGCTGGGCGACCGGCTGTTCATCATCCTGTCCGGCAAGGTCAAGCTGGGTCGTCATTCGCCCGACGGGCGGGAGAACCTGCTCGCGGTGATGGGGCCGTCCGACATGTTCGGCGAGCTGTCGGTGTTCGACCCGGGCCCGCGGACCTCGTCCGCGACGGCCGTCACGGACGTCCGGTTGGGCACCATGGACCGGGACGGCCTGCGGGAGTGGATCGCCAAGCGGCCGGAGATCGCCGAGCAGCTGCTGCGGGTGCTGGCCCGGCGGCTGCGCCGCACGAACAACGCCCTGGCCGACCTGATCTTCACCGACGTGCCCGGCCGGGTGGCCAAGGCGCTGCTCCAGCTGGCCCGGCAGTTCGGCCAGCAGGAGGGCGGCCATCTGCGGGTGACCCACGACCTGACCCAGGAGGAGCTGGCCCAGCTGGTCGGCGCGTCCCGCGAGACCGTCAACAAGGCCCTGGCCGATTTCGGGCACCGCGGCTGGCTGCGGCTGGAGGGCAAGAGCGTGGTGCTGCTGGACACCGAGCGGCTGGTCCGCCGGGCCCGCTGAGCCGGCCGTCCGGCCCCGGACCATTCAGTCCGGATCCAGCCCGGACCATCCAGCCCGGACCATCCAGCCCGCGTCATTCAGCCCCGGGCCGTTCGGACCGGGGCCTCAGCGTCGGGCCGCGAACACGCTGACCGTGGCGGACAGAGTGACCTCGGTCGTCTCCCCCAGCGCCCGCACGGCGGCCTGCCGGCGGTCCGCCGGCAGGTGGTAGGCCGACGGCCCCATCCGGATCAGCCGGTCCACGTCCGCCCGCGCCAGCGTCAGCACGTGCCGGACCGGCGTGCGATCGATCGGCGTCAACGCCGGACCCATGGCCCGGACCAGCCGATCGGCCTTGTCCGGGTCGACGTCGAGCAGCCCGATCCGCGCCCGGAGCTCCTGCTGGTGCTCCGGCGTCGGGGTGACGATCACCGCCCGGCCGCCCGGCCGCAGCACCCGCGCCAGCTCGCCCGGGTCCCGCGGCGCGAAGACGTTGAGCACGGTGCCGACCGCGCCGTCCCGCACGGGCAGCCGTGACCAGGCGTCGGCGACCACCGACCCCACGCGGGCGTGCACCTTCGCGGCCCGCCGGGCGGCGAGCCGGGACGTGTCGAGGGCCAGCCCGACGTCGCCGCTCCGCTCCACCACCGCGCGCAGGTGGTGCCCGGTGCCGGCCCCCAGGTCGAGCACGGGCCCGGGACCGGCGGCGGCGACGATCGCGGCGGTGAGCGGAGCGAAATGGCCGGCGTCCAGGAACTCCTGGCGGGCCGCCACCATGTCCGCGGTGTCGCCGGTGTCCAGGCGGGATCCCGGGCCGAGCAGGGTGAGGTAGCCCTGCCGGGCCACGTCGTACCGGTGTCCGGCGGCGCACCCGACGACGCCGTCGCGCCGGGTCAGGCCGCCCGCGCAGATCGGGCAGGCCAGCAGCGGGAGGACGCCGTCCAGCCCGGTGGTCACGCCCCGCGCAGGTAGTGCAGTTGGGCGGCGACCGAGGACTCGGCGGCGCGCCGGACCGAGGGGTCGACGTCGTGGTAGACGGCGTCGGTGACCGCCGTGACCTCGGCCTCGTGCGCGTCCTGCCCGAGCCGCACCAGCGCGGCCCGGATCTGGTCGAGCCGTTGTTCCCGATGGGCCAGGTACGCCAGGGCGACCGCCTCCAGGTCGGGCAGCGCCGGGCCGTGCGCCGGCAGCACCGGGGCCGGCCCCAGCGCGGCCAGGATGCGCAGCGTGCCCAGGTAGTCGCGCAGGCTGCCGTCCGGCGGGGCCAGCACGGTCGTCCCGCGGCCCAGGATGGTGTCGCCCGTGAGCACCGGGCGTGGGCCGCCCGGCGGCGCTCCCGGATCGGGCGGCAGGAGGAAGCAGACGGAATCGGCCGTGTGGCCCGGGGTGGCCAGCACCTCGATGGTCAGGTCCGCGGCGGTGAGCGTCTCGCCGTCCCGCAGCGGGTCGCCGCCGAGACAGAAGGCGGGATCCGCGGCCCGAACCACGGCGCCGGTGGCCGCGGCCAGGGCGGCGGCTCCCTCGGTGTGATCGTGGTGCCGGTGGGTGATCAGGATGAGCTCGACCGGACCGGCCGCGGCCAGTGCCGCCAGGTGGTCGTCGTCGAGCGGGCCCGGGTCGACCACCACCACCGAGTCCCCACCGTTGCCGGACAGCAGGTAGCTGTTGGTCCCGTCCAGCGTCATCGGACCGGGGTTGGGGGCCAGCAGCACCCGGGCGTGCCGGCCGGCCGGCACGGGCCCGGCCGGGCGGGAGGTCGGCCGATCGCTCACTGCGGCACCACCGATCCATCGCCGGCGACCAGCCGGGCGACATCCTCCGGGCGCACCCGGACTTTGGTCACGACCCGGGTCTGGGCCAGCACCTGCTCGACCGAGGCGAAGCCGGCCAGGTCGCGCAGCATCGCCATGGTCGGCGGCATCAGCTTCGTCCGGCCGGCCGCCCGTTCGGCGAACAGGTCGTCGGGCCGCCGCCACTGCCCGAGGTCGGCCTCGGTGGTGAGCATCCGGGCCTGCTGACCCTCGGGCAGGGCCGCGGCGAAGAAGAAGGTGTCGTACCGGCGCCCCTGCCCGGGCGGGGTGAGCCAGTTGGCCCAGGGCCGGAGCAGGTCGGACCGGACCCCGAGGCCGGCCTCGGCCAGGACCCCCGGGAGGGTGGCCCGGTGCTGCACGACCGCCTCGCGGACGTCGTCGGGCAGGACGCCGACCGGCCCCTGCGCTGCCGGTCCGGCCAGCAGGACACCGGTCTCCTCGAACAGCTCCCGGACGGCCGCGAGCACCAGGGCCCGGGCCGCACCGGGCGGCTCGCCGATGGCGGTCCCCCACCAGCGCGGGTCGGGCCCGTGCCAGGTGGCCGCTCCGTGGTCGCCGCCATCGACGGCGCCGCCGGGAAAAACCGTCATGCCGGAGGCGAAGGCCATGGTGGTGACCCGGCGCAGCACGTACGTCTCGATCCCGGGGTGCGCGTCCCGCACGAGCATCACCGTCGCGGCGGGCCGGATCGCCTCGGGGTCCGCCGCCGGCGGGCCGGGCGGCGGATGCGGGGTGGCGGGCACCGTGCCAACCTAGTGGCCGAGCGGGGAAGGCCACCATCGAGCACCGGAGGGTGCCGAGGAGACGGTGCGGCGACGCCGGGGCCGCACGGTCGCCCGCGGACCCCTGGTCCGCGGGTGAGGCGACCGGACGGGGGCGGATCGGAGGGCCGACGGGTGAGCCGTCCGAACCGGCGCTGGCACTGGGTGGTGGATGGCCCCGGGGTCCGGGTGGGCGTGACGACGAGCCGCCGCGAGCTGACGACGAGCACCGTGGTGATCGCGGGCGACCGGGCCCTGCTGATCGACCCGGCCTGGGATCCCGACGAGCTGGCCGGCCTCGACGCCGACCTGGACCGGTGGCGGGTGACGGTGGCCGCGGGCTTCGCCACCCACGCCCACCACGATCACCTGCTCTGGCCGGCCGGGCCGGCCACGGCGCCGCGGTTCGCCTCGCCGCCGGTGAGCAAGATCGCCACCCACGACCGCCCGGCGATCGTGGAGCGGTTGGGCCCGGACTGGCCGGCCGACCTGGCAGAACTGGTCGGCCGGGTCCAGCCGGCCGAAGGGAGCCTGGACTGGTCCGGGCCGGAGACCGTCCTGCTGCGCCACGACGCCCACGCGCCCGGCCATACGGCCGTCTGGCTGCCCGCCGCCGGGGTCCTCGTCGCCGGGGACATGCTCAGCGACGTGGAGATCCCGCTGCTGGAGGAGTCGTCGGCGGCGCAGTACGCCGCCGGGCTGGCCCGGCTGCAACCGGCGGTCCAGCGGTCCCGGATCGTCGTCCCCGGGCACGGTCACGTCGCCATCGGTGTCGAGGCGGCCCGCCGGCGGTGGGCGGCCGCCCGCGCCTACCTCGCCGCGCTGCTGGCCGGCCGGCAGCCGGACGACTCCCGGCTGGCCGACCCGGCGATGCGGGCCGCCCACGCGGACAACCGGGCGCGGGCCGCCGAAGACCACCGGTGACACCGATCGGCCGGCTCCATCGGCGATGCCGACGCCCGGCCGACGGTGCCGCGGACTTGTCGACCTGCCGGGCTGATCAACTCGGCACCGTGCGCCGCATTGTCGGACTTCTGCCCGTGCTGATCGGCCCGACACCGATCCGGCGGCCCCCGACGGGGCATCCTGAGGAGGCACCCCCGAGGGGGACGGTGGCCCGGGTCGCGCCGAACCGGCCCGGCCGCTCAGCGCACCTGGACGATGGCCTCGACCTCGACCGGCGACCCGAGCGGCAGTTCGGCCACCCCGACGGCGGACCGGGCGTGCCGGCCGGCGTCGCCGAAGACCTCGGCCATCAGGTCGGACACCCCGTTGATGACGCCCGGTTGTCCGGTGAAGCCCTCGGCCGAAGCCACGAACCCGACGATCTTGACGACCCGCTCGACGGCGTCGACGCCGACCGCCGCGTCGATCGCGGCCAGCACGTTCAGGCCCGCGAGCCGCGCGTATTCCTTCGCGTCCTCGGGGGTCACCTCGGCCCCGACCTTGCCGGTCGCCGGCAGGCGACCGTCCACGAACGGCAGCTGGCCGGCGGTGAACAGCAGGTCGCCGGTGCGGGCGGACGGCAGGTACGACCCGGCCGGCGTGGCGACCTGCGGCAGCGTGATACCGAGCTCGACCAGACGCTCGCTGGCGGTCACGGCGTCAGACCCGCTCGCGCTTGAGGTAGGCGACCAGCTGCTCGGGGTTGGGGCCGGGTACCACCTGCACCAGCTCCCAGCCGTCCTCGCCCCACGTGTCGAGGATGGCCTTGGTGGCGTGGGTGATGAGCGGCACCGTCGCGTACTCGAAGGTGCGACGGGCGCCGGATGCGGGGGTAGACATGCCGCCGAGCCTATCCAGGGCCAGGTGCTTCGATATCGGCGCGGCCCGGCGACGCCGCACTCTCCCGCGGATCGATCCGGCCGCCCTATCGAGGACAAGACCGGACTATGTGGATGGCGGGCCGGAAATCGACGCTCCGACGAGCTTCAGATCCGGATGGGGGTGACCATGATGGGAGCCACATGGCGGTGTCGTGCTGAGGCCGGCCGCCAGAGGACCGTCAGATCGATGTCACGCAGGACGGACCAGAGAATGCGCTTTCGGCTCGCGGGGCGCCGTCGGTCTCGGGATGGCATCGCGGCTGGATCCGGGGTCGAGCAATCAGCCGTTGAGCATCCGATGGTCACGGCGACGTCCGCCCGGGGCCCATCGCCGGGAGCGGTACGGCGCCGAGTCGCTCTGGTGAGCGCGGCCGTCGGCCTCGCAGTTGCCGTCCCGGCCGTCGTCGCCGGCTCGCCCGGCCAGGGCCCAGGTCCGCGAGTCGCGCTGCCCCCGCCCAGTCCACCGCCCGTCAAATCCACCCGTGTCCCGTCCCCGGGCCCCGACGAGCGCCCGGCGCCCGACCCGCCGCCGTCGACATTGTTGTCCTCACAACCATCACCCTCCAGTCCGGCGTCGCCTACTTGGGGCGAAAACCCATCGAATGGACCGCAATCCGACGATGTGAGCGGGTCGACGAGCCCGTCGGCCCAGGGGGCCGGCCCGCTTGGGTCGGTGCCCGAGAGCGCGCCGGCCCCGAGCGGAGAACCGCCTGAGTCCGCGACCGACCCCGGCGAGCCGGATCCCGGCCGCCCCGCGACGACCGCGGAGGTACCGGATTCCGCCGGTCCGGAGTCCGGGTCCACCGCCTCCGGCACGGAGGCGACAACGACCGACCCGACGACCGAAGGTGGCGACACCGAGAGCCCTGCGGGCCGCCCGGAACCGCCGCCGGGAAGTGCGTCGATCGATCGGCCCGGCCCGGACGTCCCGGTCACGAATCCGGTCACGATCAGCGGGACCGCCGATCTCGCAGAGGGAAGCACTCTGTGGGTCCTGGTTCGGCCGCCCAGCGGCGAATACTTTCTGACCACCCTCGGTCCCGTGTCCGTCGACGACTCCGGTCATTGGGTGACCGAGGCCAGGCTCGGCCGCCGGAACCGTCATGACGAGGGAAAGCGATACGACCTGGTCGTCGTTCCGGCCGAACCATCGAATGACCCCTTCGGCACGTGGATGTCTCTCAATCCCGGTCGGTACGGTCCCGTGCCGGCGCCACCCACGGGGACGGTCCTGGCCGTCGTCACCGTCATTCTCGGCGGCCCGGCGGAGACGACGGTCGAACCCCCCGGGTGACCCCCGCCCCCGAGTCGCGGGCCGGCCCCCTCAGCCCAGGGCGCCGGCCCGCGGCCCGTGACCAGCCCGTCAGCGACAGCTGCTGTTCCCGGCGTAGACGCGCCAGTAGTCAGCCTTGTCGTTCTTGGCATCCCCGATGTACTTGACGTCTTCGTAGGGTCCGACCCTGATCAGGAGGTCGTCGCTCTGCCAGGTCCGATCGTCGTAGATGCAAATCGTCCGGTTGCCATTGTTGATGATCGACGACAGCTGATTGCGACGGTTGCCCCACGATGCCGGCGGGTTGTTGAAGTCGCCGCTGGTGGTGTCCAGATAGTTCAAATGCCATTCGCCCACGTAATCTTTGTTGTTGTAGAAGCAGTAGTTGTACGACGGGCACGGGCGCGTGCCCTGCGCAGCGGCGGCCGGCTGAGCGAGGCCGAGCAGGGTCGTCAGGACGGTCAGCGCCCCGAGGGCGCCCAGGGTGAACGTTCGCTTCATGGCTTGGTCCTTTGTCGGTTCGGAGTCGGTGGGACGGACAATCTGGGGGCGACGGGCCGGGGCGCTCGATCCCGGTTCGGAGGGAGGGCCGACGGCGCCTGGAGCGGTGTGGTCCGGGGGCAGGCGGAGCGCGCCCGGACGGCCGCGGGGAGGCGCTCATCCGTCAGTCGCCATAGGGGTTCTGCACCGACACGTGGACGTGGTCGAAATGGCCCCCGGTGACACCTGATCCGGCGGTGTACGTCCGCCAGCCCTCCGACGCCCGGGCGCTGCTCCAGATCCGGCCGTCCCAGATGACGTAGCGGACCTGCAGCCGGTCGGCATAGCGCTTCAGCCAATTCGCCAACGCCCAGCCGGCATCCCGCTGCGCCGAGTCGGGTCGCACGCCGATGCGGTCGGAGATCGTGCAATCGAGCGCGTTGCCCGTGTTGTGGTTGCTCCGCGAATCCTGGTAGTCCCGGTAGGCGCCGACCCAACAGTCCCGCTCACCGGTGAGCCGAGCGATCTCGTCGTCGACGAACTGGGTTCGGGCGGTGGCGCGAGGAGCACGGGCGATCGCCGACGGCTCCCGGTTCACCCCGGGCGCACCGAACGGCCGATCGGAGGTCGGGGCGCCGAACCGATGCGATGCGTTCTGGTTCTTCAGAGTCGTGTTCAGATTGACCCGGGCCCCGGCGGCCACGATCTGCACAGGTCCGCCGTAGTCGCTGTTGAAATAGACCGTGACGGGCACATCGGTCCGATTCCACACGGACGCGGCATTATTCTTGATGCACGAACCGCGACCATCACCCGGGCCTCGGAACTCGTAGCAGGACGGCTGCGTCGCGCCGTAGTTCGCCAGCGAATCCGAGAAATCGGAAAGGGATCCGCCTTGATCGCTGCGATAGTAGTAGCAGAATTCGTCGGTTTCACATCTCCCGTCCCGATCGTCGGCGGTGGCCGGCGGTCCGGGTAGCCCGACGGCGGTTCCGACCAGAAGGGCCAGGATGGCCATTCGAATTCCATGGCGGGTCTTCATCTGGCAGGCTCCCATTCTGGAGTAAAATCGTCCCGACACCTCACCGGAACGCAGCGTGAAACGACGGTGGATGCCATATCAGCAACCCGCGGGACAAGCCGAACAAGGGTCGATCAAGACCGAACTCTGGCGAACAGGTCAGCGCGGGGAAAGGGTCGAATTCGTCGCGTTGCGCCGGAAATGCTCATCCCTACGATGACTCAGGCCGGCGACCGAGAAAAGGATCGGCGGACAGGAGCGGACAGCGGCGGACATCCGCAATGGCTCAGCCGTTGTACTTGCTCAACGTCACCCTGAGCCGGTTCACGACCGCCGAATCGTCGGGGATCTCCGCCAGGTCGACCGAATACTCGTCGGGTGGGAGCTCGGCGGCGGAGCGCTCGATCACGCCGCCGACCGGACTCACGATCAGGATCAGATCGAACTCGTATCCCTCGTCGCGCGGTCCACGACCGATGCGCGGCCGCGTCGCCCACCGGCCCGTCGGCTCGATGCTGATCGGCGTGTCGCTCGACACGTAGTACCGGGTGTCCCTGACCGGATGGACCAGCAACCAGAGCCGTTGGTCCGGCGCGACCGTCGCGACCCCACGCACGACCAGCGGGCTCTGCACCGCCTGCCGGTCCAACGGCTCCATGACGGTCGCGCCGACGAGTACCCCGGTGGGGGCGGCGACGGCGGCCGAGGTCGACGCGGGGGTCGACCCGGCGGAGGAATCCGACCTCGCGGCCGGGCGGAGGACGATCAGCGTCGCGGTGACCGCAGCGACGGCGACGGCCAGACCCCCGGCCATGGCCACCAGCACCCGACCGGACCCGGGCCTGGCTCGTACCGGAGCCGGCGCGATCATCGGCTCCGGCGTCGGGCCCGGCACCACCACGGCCGGGGCCGCGCCAAGCGCACCCGAAGGCGGGCCGGACGGAGCCTGGGCCCGCCCCGAACCCTGGCGCCGTCGCTCGGCCGCCGCCACGAACTCACGGCGCTCCTCGCGCGTCAGCCCGAGAACCTCGCAGAGCCGTCCCTGGGTGTGGGGCTGGGGAACACGGGAGCGAATCGTCTCCAATTCACTGATCGAGGACTTTCTGGCACTGCCGAACACGGCCTCGGCCAGCCGCTGCTGGCTCAGGCCGGCCCGCAGCCGGTACTCCCTGAGCAACTGGCCGAACTCGACCGGCTCATTCTCCGACCCGGCCCGAACCGCGCGATCGTCGTCCTCGACCACCCCAAGCACTCCCCCCGCGAGGCTGTCGGAAGGATAGCGACTCGGGATCATTCTGTCGGTTCCTCGCCGGTTCCGCAGGTGTTCCGCTCGGGATACGCCGCAGGTCGGGCGGGTCAAGACCGTGACCGGAGCGGCTCGACACCGGCGAATCCGCTCGGCAATCTCGGGCCGAACAGCACGTCGATCGAACCGGTCCGGCTTCTTCGCATCCCCATTGCCGGCCATCCCACCGGACACTCAACCCTCGCAAGGAGCCGGCCATGCCTGACCTGCCCGCCCCATCCGCACCCGGCCGACGCGGCCTGCTCCGGGCGACGGCGGTCGGCCTGGCCGCCGCGGCATTGTCGACCGGGTCGTCGCGCACGGTGGCCACCGCCGCCCCGGCTGGCACGTCCGAGACTGTCGCCCCTGGGTCGTCGATCCAGGCAGCCATCGACCGCGGCGTGACGACCGTGCTCCTCACCGCCGGCACGTACCCCGTGACCGCACCGATCGTGCCGTCGCGCGGATGCACCATCCGCGGGGTCGGCCAGGCGACCCGCATCCGGGCGACCGCCGGCATGCCCACCGTGATCGACGTCGGAAGTAAGGGCGCGATCGACGGGGTCATGATTGCCGACCTGGTCGTGGACGCCAACGAGCAGGCCACCTGCGGCATCCGGTTGAACATCGTCGGCACGACGGGCAATCTGCTCGGCGAACCGGACGCGGCCACCCGCCTGGACAACCTGTGGGTCTTCGCGACGATCAGGGACGGCATCGTGTACGAGGGCCCGGACACCCAGGCCACCGTCACCACCAGGGTGCGGGTGCGCAGGGCCGGCGGGAACGGATTCACCGTCCTGAGCCCGGACAACGTGTTCCTGGCCTGCGAGGCGACCACCAGCGAGACCACGGGTCAGCACGGCTTTGTCGTCGGCTCGGCCAATTGCCATTTCCACGCCTGCAAGGCCTGGTTCTGCCGGGGTTACGGCTGGCACGTCAGGGGCGCCCGGAACAGCTTCATCGGGTGCGAGTCACAGGACACCCGGCTGCACGGCTGGTACATCGAGTACGACAAGAACACCTTCACCGGCTGCCTGGCCGACTCGGCCGGGGCGCCCGAGGTAGGCGGGACGATCAACACCTCAGACGGGTTCCACGTGGTCACCGACCGGTACACCACCCTGACCGGATGCCTTTCCTTCGACCGCCGCCCGCAGGACCGCCCCGCCGCCCAGCGTTACGGTTTCAACCTCCCGCGCGCACTTGGCGGTCTCGCGGTCGCCAATACCGGCTGGAACAATCTCTCCGAAACCATCAATCTCCGCTGACCTCGACCAGGCGGCGTCGCCGCGCTCGATCCGTCACGACGAATGAGGAGATTGCTGTGCCCGCCAGCCAGGACCACAGTCGGTCCGACCACAATTTCATCGCCGATTTCGCCATCGCCCTCCAGGAATTGCGGGCCCAGGCCAACTTCCTCAGTTTCCGAGACCTTGAACGGCTCACCGGGTTTTCCCGGTCCGCATTGAACGACGCAGTCCGAGGCCGAAAGGTACCTACCTATGACACCGCGCGAGCAATTGTCGAAGGGTATGGCGGCCGGTGGTCCGACTGGTCACCCTGCTGGCGGGCCGCCGTCGAACAGGCCGCCCGCCAACGAACCCAGCGGCTGGCGGCTCGCCGGGAGTCCCCACGCGACGCGCTGCGGCCCCCACACGCCGCCGTCGACCCTATTCTGGACCCTATTCTGGATCCGTGATCGACGGGTGGCACTGGGCGGCCGCAGCCCTCGTCGCGCTGCTGCTCGCCGTGCTGGTGCTGCTCTGGTACGACTCTCTGCGCGACCGCGCCGGCTGGACCCTGGCCATGGCCACCCGGCGCGCGCTCCCGGCAGCGCTGGTCATCCCCGTCGGCTTCGTCGCCGCTCTGCTGCTCCCGCTGTGGATCGGGGGCATTCTCATCGTGGTGCCGCTGGTGATCATCCTGGTGATGGCCCTGGCGGATTAGCCGGCCTGGCCGTCGGCCCGGGCCACTGCGGCTCCGGACCGGGGCGCGAGCGCGCGGGCCGGCACGGGCCCCTCGATGGACCGGCCGACCGCCCAATCCCTTCCGCACCCGAGCAGCGGGCGGAGCCCCGGTCGAGAACGGAGATGCGCCTTCCGTCCAGCGGTTGCCGAGCCCGCCCGCCCGCGGCCCTGGCAGGATCGAAGGCATGACGGCCCCTCCCCCCGTGGCACCCCCGTCCCCGGCCGCCGGATCCGTCCGCGTGGACCGGGTCGGGCCCGAGCACTACCTGGGGCACAACGGCCGCGCCGCCGCCATCCCGATCGGCCCGGCCGGAGCGCCCGGCCGGTTCTCCCCGACCGAACTGCTGCGGATCGCGCTGGCCGGCTGCGAGGGTCTGGCCGCCGACCACGTGCTGACCCGGCGGCTCGGTGAACGGGCCGGCGTCACGATCGCCGTGCACGGCGACCACGACCCGGCGCAGCGGCGGCTGACCGCGGTGGACTCGACCATCACCCTGGATCTGTCCGGGCTCGACGAGGCGGCGCGGGACCAGTTGCGCACCGTGGTCACCCGCGCCGTCCACCGGTACTGCACCGTCGGCCGGACCCTGGAGCACGGCGCGCCCACGTCCGTGACCGTGCTGGACCGCGCGTGACCGGGACCGACGCGCCGGCCCCGGACGCGCAGGACTCGGGCTGGACGACGGCCTGCCGCCGCGCCCGGCTGCACGTGATCACCGGCAAGGGCGGCACCGGCAAGACCACGGTGGCCGCCGCCCTGGCGCTGGCCCTGGCCGCCAACGGGCGCCGGGTGCTGCTGGCCGAGGTCGAGGAACGGCAAGGCATCGCCCGGCTGTTCGACGTGCCGCCGTTGCCGTACCAGGAGAAGAAGGTCGCGATCGCCACCGGCGGCGGCGAGGTGCGGGCGCTGGCGGTCGACGTCGAGGCGGCGTTGCTGGAGTACTTCGAGATGTTCTACAACCTGGGCATCGCCGGCCGGAGCCTGAAGAAGATGGGGGCCGTGGAGTTCGCGACGACCCTGGCCCCGGGCCTGCGGGACGTCCTGCTCACCGGCAAGGTCAAGGAGACGGTGACCCGGCTGGGGTCGGACAACCGGCCGGTGTACGACGAGGTGGTCCTCGATGCGCCACCGACCGGGCGGGTGGTCACGTTCCTGGGCGTCACCGAGGCGATGTCCGGGCTGGCCAAGCGCGGCCCGATCCACAGCCAGGCCGAGGGCGTGGTCCGGCTCCTGCACTCGCCGGACACCATCGTCCACCTGGTCAGCCTGCTGGAGGACATGCCGGTGACCGAGACGCTGGAGGCGATCGACCAGCTCCGGGAGAAGGGTCTGCCGGTGGGCGCGATCATCGTCAACGCCGCCACCCAGGCCCAGCTGCCCGAACCCGCCCTGACCGCGGCCGCCCGCGGGGAGCTGGACGAGGCGGAACTGGCCGACGGGTTGCGCGCGGCCGGGATCGACCCGACCCCCGCCCTGCTCGACGGGCTGCGGGAGCAGGCCGCCGAGCACGCCATCCGGGTCCTGGACGAGCAGCTGTGCCGCGAGCAGCTCGCCGGGGCCGGGCTGCCGATGCTCGAGCTGCCCCGCCTGGTCGAGGGCGGCGACCTGGGCGGCGTCTACGAACTGGCCGACCGGCTCGCCGAGCAGGGGGTGGCCTGATGCCCGACCGCTCCGCCCCGGCCTCGCCGCCGCTCGATCTGGGCCCGATCCTGCGCGACGAGCGCACGTCGATCGTGGTGACCTGCGGGTCCGGCGGGGTCGGCAAGACGACGACGGCGGCCGCGATGGCGCTGTGGGCGGCCGACGCCGGCCGCAAGGTCGCCGTGCTGACGATCGACCCGGCCAAGCGGCTGGCCCAGTCGCTCGGCCTGCAGGAGCTCGACAACGATCCGCGCCAGGTCGACGTGCCCCTGGCCCACCCGGACGGCCAGCTCTGGGCGATGATGCTGGACACCCGCCGCACGTTCGACGAGATGGTGTCCCAGCACTCCACCCCCGAGCGGGCCCAGGCGATCCTGGCGAACCCCTTCTACCAGGTCATCTCCTCCTCGTTCTCGGGGACGCAGGAGTACATGGCGATGGAGAAGCTGGCCACGCTGGCGGCCACCGGGCAGTTCGACCTGATCGTCGTCGACACCCCGCCGAGCCGGTCGGCCCTGGACTTCCTGGATGCGCCGCAGCGGCTGTCCTCGTTCATGGACGGCCGGATGATCAAGCTGCTGGCCACCCCCAGCCGCGGCGTGATGAAGCTGGTGGGGGCCGGCTTCGCGCTGTTCTCCCGGGCCGTCACCGCGGTGCTCGGCGGGCAACTGCTGTCCGACGCCGCCCAGTTCGTCCAGCTGTTCGAGGACATGTTCGGCGGGTTCCGGGAACGCGCGCAGGCCACGTACGAGCTGCTGCGCGCCCCGGGCACGAAGTTCGTGGTGGTGTCCATCTGCGAGGGCGACGCCCTGCGGGAGGCCTCCTACTTCACCGACCGGCTGCGGGCCGAGCACATGCCGCTGGCCGGGCTGGTGCTCAACCGGACCCATCCGCCGCTGGCCGAGCTGGCCGCCGGGACCGCGGAAGTGGCGGCCGGCCGGTTGACGTCGTCGGCCCCGCTGGCCGCCGCGGTCCTGGACATCCACGCCCGCCGGCTCGCCGTCCGGTCGGCCGAACTGCACATGCGGGCACGCTTCGACCGGGTGCACACCGACCTGCCGGTGGTGGAGGTGCCCGCCCTCCCGTCGGACGCCCACGACGTGCCCGCACTGCGGGAGATCGGCGGCCGGCTGACCGGGGGCTGATCGGGACTCATCCGGGCTGCACCGGGCCGGTGCCCTGCGCCGTCGAGCGGCGGGGCCGCCGGCCCCGGGGTCGGTGCCGGCCCGCGGCGGACCGCCCGGAACCGGACAGGACGCACGGCCCGGGGGGCCGGTTGCGTTCCGTGCGAACCTGTGGTGAGCATCCTTGAATCACCATTTCCACACGTCACCGCCGGTAACCTGGTTCGGTGCGTGTGATGAGCGGCCTCGGGCGTCTGGTTCTCGGCACCCTGTTGGCCGGGGTGCTGGTGGCCGGTCTTCTCCTTC
>NZ_JBMDXT010000255.1:0-3887 GCF_048594475.1 Nakamurella sp.
GGCGTACGGGTTGCCGGTGGGCGAGGAGCGCACCCAGATGTCGGCCCAGCCCAGCCGCCGGTCCCGGTACTTCTCCGGCATCAGGGCCTTGCCGTAGGTCCAGACGTCGATCAGCACCAGGTCCAGGTCGGTCAGCCCGCGCTCGGCGAGGGCGGCCACGACCTCCGGGTTCGCCTTCATGGCGACCTCGCAGTCGTGCCACTCGTCCGGGGTGAAGTTCGGGGTCACCCCGGGGATGTGGGTACAGGACACCACCGAGTCGGCCGGGTCGTCACCGCCGCCGAGCTCGACGATCGCCTCGTAGGTCTTGTTGTCGGCCCGGTCCCACATCACCGACAACGACCGGCGGACGATCGGGTCGCCCTCCCGCCACGCGAGCACGTCGGCCTTGGCCGGCTCGTCCAGGGTGATCGAGGCGAACCGGCGCGTGGGGGTCAGGTCACCCGAGGCGCGCAGTGCCTCGGTCGTGCGGCGGAACTCCTCCGCGCTGAGCGAGTCGAGGGGATGAGGGGACACTGACTACTCCTCCGGACGTCGGATCGACAAACCCCGATCGGGCGCGGCCACAGATCTGACGCCGACCGGACGGCTCGACCGTAGCCTTTGCCGTCCGATCCGGCAGCCGGGGTCCTCCGGTCCGGATGAAACGTTCCCCGGCGGGGCACCTTGCCTCGGCGCGGAGCGGCCGGAGAGGATGCGGGAACCAACCGGGGCGGTTCACGGGCGACCCCGCCCGGCTCCTGCCCGATTCTCGACGGGAGTAACGCAGTGCCCACACCGCTGAAGGTGACCCAGCAGTACGACGCCCCGGCGGCGGAGGTGTTCGCCCTGTTCAACGACCCCGCCTTCATCCAGGGCCGGCTGGAGGACTCCGGCGCGCTGGATCCGGAGGTCGTCCGGGTCGACAGCACCGACGACGGCGTCACGATCGTCACCCGGCAGGCCATCCCGTCCTCGGCGCTGCCGTCGATGGTGGCCTCGATGATCCAGGGCGACCCGGCGACCGAACGCACCGAGAACTGGAAGATCGACGGCGAGGGCTACACCGCCGACTTCACCGTGACGGTGCAGGGCGCGCCGGCCTCGCTCAAGGGCACCATGTCGCTGGTCAACGCCGGTTCCGGGTCGACCCTGAACGTGGTCGGGTCGGCCGCCGTGCCGATCCCGATCTTCGGCGCCAAGATCGAGGGCGTCATCGCCTCGCAGATCGCCGAGCTGCTGGCCAGCGAGGAGGCCTACATCAAGGCCCGGCTGGCCTGACCCGACCGGCCCGGGTGGCTGCCGGGGCGCCCGCCCTGGCAGCATGGTCCGCCGTGCCCGATGACCGCCGTTTCGTGCTCACCCTGAGCTGCCCCGACCGCACCGGGATCGTCGCCCGGATCACCTCGTTCCTGGCCGACATCGGCGGCTGGATCACCGAGGCGGCCTACCACTCCGACGAGGAGTCGGGCCGCTTCTTCACGCGGCAGGAGATCCGCGCGTCCTCGGTCGCGTTCCCGGTGGCCGAGCTCCGGCGCCGGTTCGGCGCGGTGGCGCAGGAGCTGGCCGCCGACAGCTGGCAGGTGGTGGACAGCGCCGACCGCAAGCGGATCGTGCTGATGGTCTCGCGCGAGGGGCACTGCCTCTACGAGCTGCTCTCGCGCTGGCACTCCGGTGAGCTGCCGGTGGACATCGGCGTCGTCATCGGCAACCGGACCGACCTGGAGCCGGTGGCCCGGCTGTTCGGCCTGCCGTTCCGGCACATCCCGGTGCCCACCGACGAGGCCGGCAAGGCCGCGGCGTTCGAGCAGGTCCGGGCCGAGGCGGAGCGGCACGATCCCGACGCGATCGTGCTCGCTCGCTACATGCAGGTGATCCCGCCGTGGCTGTGCCAGGCCTGGGACGGCCGCCTGATCAACATCCACCACGGCTTCCTGCCCTCGTTCCGCGGCGCCCGGCCCTACCACCAGGCCTACGTGCGCGGGGTGAAGATGATCGGCGCCACGTGCCACTACGTGACGCCCGAACTGGACGCCGGCCCGATCATCGACCAGGACGTGATCCGGGTCGACCACGCCGACTCCCCGGGGCACATGGTCCGGCTCGGCCGCGACATCGAGAAGGCCGTCCTGGCCCGCGGCCTGACCTACCACCTGGAGGACCGCGTGCTGCGCGACGGCCTGCGCACCGTCGTCTTCGCCTGACCCTCGCCCCCGCGCGACTCAAGCCCCCTGCCCGCCCCCCGCCCCCGCGCGGATCAAGTAGGCCTGCGCGGATCAACGTGCCCCGAATGTGACGGGTGGGAGGCGAGTCGACGAGTTCGGCCGCGCCTGCGCTGTTGATCCGCGCGGGTCAGCCGGGGTGGGGAATGCCGGGGCAGGCTCGCACGTTGCTCCGCAGGGGCCGCGCGGGCGACGATGGACCCGCGGGGTGACCGGCCCGCAGCCCGGAGCGCACCGCGCGACGGCACCACCACAGGTCACACCGGACGACACGAGACGACACGGAGCAACACCATGGGCGGCGAACCAGGCGAGCTGTACGAGCTGCACCTGGAACGGGAGGAGATCGAGGCCCTCCACAATCCGGTGCTGATCGTGGCCCTGGACGGCTACATCGACGCCGGGTCGGGGGTCCGGCTGGCGGTCGAACACCTCCTGGGGACCCTGCCGAACACGGTCATCGGCACGTTCGACATCGACCAGCTCATCGACTACCGGGCCCGCCGGCCGATCCTGACCTACCAGCAGAACGCGTTCACCGCCTACCAGCAGCCGGAGTTGACGGTCCGGGTGCTGACCGACGCCGACGGCGCCGCCTTCCTGCTGCTGTCCGGCCCGGAGCCGGACGGGCAGTGGGAGCGGTTCATCGCCGCGGTCGGCCAGATCGCGGACCGGTTCGCCGTCCGCCTCACGGTCGGCCTGATGGCCATCCCGATGGGCGTCCCGCACACCCGACCGACCGGCATGTCCTCGCACGCCACCCGGCCCGGGCTGCTGCCCACCCAGGAGGACTGGCTGGGCGTCATCCAGGTCCCCGGGCACGCCGTCGGCCTGCTCGAGTACCGCTTCGGCCGGGCCGGGCGGGACGCGATCGGGTTCGCCGCCCACGTCCCGCACTACATCGCCCGCTCGGACTACCCGGAGACCGCCCGCACACTGGTCCAGGCGACCGCGGACGCCACCGGCCTGCTGCTGCCGACCACCGAACTGGACGCCGCCGCGGCCAAGGTCCGGGCCGAGCTGGCCAAGCAGATCGAGGACAACGCCGAGGTGGCCGACGTGGTCACGGCCCTGGAGCAGCAGTACGACGCCTACGCCGCGGCGACCGGCCAGAGCCTGCTGGCCCAGTCGGCGCCGCTGCCCACCGCGGACGAGCTCGGGGCCCAGTTCGAGGCGTTCCTGGCCGACCGGGAACCGCCCACCGCCTGAACCCGCGGCCCCGACCACCTGCGGCTTCGGCGTACTCTGCGGCCTTGTGGTGCATGAGAACCCCACCCTGTCGTTGCCGGTCAAGGAGCACGGCCCGGTCCGCGCGATCAGCCTGCGGGTCCTGGTCGCGGTGCTCTGCGTCGTCATCACGACCGTGGTGGTCTACGTCGAGCGGGCCGACTACCGCGACCTGGACGGCCAGATCGACACCTGGTTGGACGCGCTCTACTACGCGACGGTGACCCTGTCGACGACCGGATACGGGGACATCACGCCGGTCACCGAGACGGCCCGGTTGACCAACATCGTGGTCATCACCCCCCTGCGGTTCCTGTTCCTGATCGTCCTGGTCGGCACCACCATCGAGGTGCTCACGGAGCGGAGCCGGCAGCAGTTCCGCACGAGTCGCTGGAGAAAGCGCGTGAAGAAGCACACGGTCGTCATCGGCTACGGCATGAAGGGCCGGTCGGCGGTCGG
>NZ_JBMDXT010000256.1:0-10884 GCF_048594475.1 Nakamurella sp.
CGGCCGCCACGGCCCGGGCCTGCGCCGCGGCCGCGCGGGCGGTCAGCACCTGACCGGTCGGCTTGGGCAGCTTGACCGTGCCGGCGATGACGTCCTTGAAGTACTTGCCGGGACGGAAGGCCGGCACGTTCGTGCGCTTGACCTTGACGGCCTCGCCGGTGCGCGGGTTGCGGGCGGTGCGGGCGGCGCGGGCACGCTTCTCGAAGACGCCGAAGCCGGAGATCGAGACGTTGCGGCCCTTCTGGACCTCGCGCTGGATGAGGTCGATCATCCCCTCGACCGCGACCTGGGCCTTCTTCTTGTCACCGTCCAACCGCTCAGCGAGCTGGTTGATCAGGTCGGTCTTGTTCACTGTCCCTCCCGGGCACCTCGGGCCCGCGGCACGTTGGGGGCCGATTGGTGGCTCACGGTAGGCGCAAATGGGCGAAAGCGCCAGTGTGGCGCGCCCAGGATGCTGTGCGGGCTAACGGTTCTCAGCTCCCCGGCCGGCCCGGCCGGGGCGGCCGGACCGGGCCGGGAGCCCGCCGTGGGAGGTGAAAGCGGTTGCCGACCAAGGATTCTCGCCGGACGACGGGACCGGGCCCGGCTACCGGGTGACCGGCTTGTAGGCCGGCCGGGAGCGCTCAAAATTTTCGATCTCGTCGGCGTGCCGCAGGGTCAGCGAGATGTCGTCCCAGCCCTCGAGCAGCCGCCAGCGGATGTAGGGATCGATCTGGAACTCGATGACCAGCGACCCGGCGGTGATCGTCTGCTTCTCCAGATCGACCGTCACCGGGGTGCCCGGCTCGTTCTCCAGCAGCTTCCAGAGCAGTTCGACCTCGTCCTGGGTGACCTGGGCGGCCACCAGCCCGGCCTTGGCCGAGTTGCCCCGGAAGATGTCGGCGAACCGGGGCGAGATGACGACCCGGATCCCGTAGTCCATGAGCGCCCAAACCGCGTGCTCCCGCGACGATCCGGTACCGAAGTCGGCCCCGGCGACGAGCACCGAGCCCGCCCGGAACTCGGGCTGGTTGAGCACGAACGAGGAGTCGTTGCGCCAGGCCGCGAACAGCCCGTCCTCGAAACCGGTTCGGGTGATCCGCTTGAGGTAGACCGCCGGGATGATCTGGTCGGTGTCCACGTTGGTCCGGCGCAGCGGGATGCCGATCCCGGTGTGGGTGTGGAAGGCGTCCATCGTTGTCTCCCGTTTCGGTGGAGTGGGAATCGTCTGGGGAAGGGGTGAGCCGGCGGGCCGGGGCCGCGGCTCAGACCGGGGCCGGGACCGGCTCGAGATCGGCCGGGGAGGACAGGGTGCCGCGGACCGCGGTGGCGGCGGCCACCAGCGGGGAGACCAGGTGGGTCCGCCCGCCCTTGCCCTGCCGGCCCTCGAAGTTGCGGTTGGAGGTGGACGCGCTGCGCTCACCGGGCGCGAGCTGGTCGGGGTTCATGCCCAGGCACATCGAGCAACCCGCGCTGCGCCACTCGGCGCCGGCGTCCAGGAAGACCTGGTCCAGCCCCTCCTCCTCGGCCTGCGCGCGCACCCGCATCGAGCCCGGCACCACGAGCATCCGCAGGGTGGGGTCGATCCGGCGGCCGCGCAGGATGTCCGCCGCCGCCCGCAGATCCTCGATCCGGCCGTTCGTGCAGGAGCCGAGAAAGACGGTGTCGACGTGGATCTGACGCAGCGGCGTGCCCGGGGTCAGATCCATGTAGGCCAGGGCCTTCTCGGTGGCCAGTCGCTCGTTGTCGTCGGTCATCGCGTCCGGGTCCGGCACGGTGTCGCCCAGCGGAAGGCCCTGTCCCGGGTTGGTCCCCCAGGTGACGAACGGGGTCAGGGCGCTGCCGTCCAGCACCACCTCGGCGTCGAACGTCGCGTCGTCGTCGGTGCGCAGGGACCGCCAGTACTCAACGGCCTGGTCCCACAGCTCACCCTTCGGGGCGTGCTCGCGCCCGGCCACGTAGTCGAAGGTGGTCTCGTCCGGGGCGATCATGCCCGCCCGGGCCCCGGCCTCGATCGACATGTTGCAGATCGTCATCCGGCCTTCCGTGGACAGCGCCCGGATCGCGTCGCCGCGGTACTCCAGGACGTAGCCCTGGCCGCCGCCGGTGCCGATCTTGGCGATGACGGCCAGGATGATGTCCTTGGCCGTCACGCCCGGGGCCAGCTCGCCCTCGACGGTGATCGCCATCGTCTTGAACGGCTTGAGCGGCAGCGTCTGGGTGGCCAGCACGTGCTCCACCTCGCTGGTCCCGATGCCGAAGGCCAGCGCGCCGAACGCTCCGTGGGTGGAGGTGTGCGAGTCGCCGCAGACGATGGTCATGCCCGGCTGGGTGATGCCCAGCTGCGGACCGACCACGTGCACGATGCCCTGCTCGAGGTCGCCCATCGGGAACAGCCGGACGCCGAACTCCGCGCAGTTGCGCCGCAGGGTCTCGACCTGGGTGCGGGAGACCGGATCGTCGATGAGCAGGTTGCGGCTCCGCTTGCCCCCGGCGCCGCCGTCCTCCGTCTCGGTGAACAGGGTCGGCACGTTGTGGTCCTCGGTGGCCAGCGTCAGGTCGGTGCGGCGCACCGGGCGCCCCGCCTGGCGCAGCCCGTCGAACGCCTGCGGGCTGGTGACCTCGTGGATCAGATGCAGGTCGATGTAGAGCAGGTCGGGCTCGCCCTCCGCCGAGTGCACGACGTGCGCGTTCCAGACCTTCTCGGCCAGCGTGAGCCCCATTGCCTGATCTCCTGTTCCGTGCGGCACACCACCGGCGACCGCCACTTCCCACCGATGCCCCGGCTATCGGCGGCCGGGTGGACATCTCAACATGTGGGAATCTAGTATCGCTTCGTGGGACAGCATAGCGGCATCGGCGTGCTCGACAAAGCCGTCTCCGTGCTCACCGCCGCCGCCGCGACCCCGCTGTCGCTGGCCGAGTTGTGCGGAGCGACCGGCCTGCCCCGGGCCACCGCCCACCGGCTGGCCGTCGGGCTCGAGGTGCACGGGCTGCTGGCCCGTGATGCCGGCGGCCGCTGGTGCCAGGGACCGGCCCTGGCCGCCCTGGCTGCGGGGGCGCCGGACCCGTTGGTGGTCGCCGCGTCCGGCGTGCTGCCCCGGCTGCGGGACCGGACCGGGGAGAGCGTCCAGGTCTATCGGGCCGACGGGCTGTCGAGGGTCTGCGTGGCCGTCGCCGAGCCGTCCTCGGGCCTGCGCGACACCGTGCCGCTCGGCGCCCGGCTGCCGATGACCGCCGGGTCCGGCGCGCAGGTGCTGACCGCCTGGGCCGACGAGGGCTACCGGCGCGCCGTCCTGGCACAGGCCACGTTCACCGAGCGGTCCCTCGACCTGGTCCGCCGGCGCGGCTGGGCCCAGTCGGTGGCCGAGCGGGAGGCCGGCGTGGCGTCGGTCTCGGCGCCCGTGCACGCGTCCGGCGGCGGGGTGATCGCCGCCGTGTCGGTCTCCGGCCCGGTGGACCGCATCGGCCGGCAACCGGGGGCGCGGTGGGCCGACGATCTGATCGAGGCCGCCCGGAGCCTGAGCGCCGCGCTGTGAGGCCGCCGGTCGGCGACGATCGGCCCGTGTGATCTCGGACACCCGGGCATCGGCGATGGGGGACGCACGCGCCGGGCCCGGAAACGGCAACAGGCCGGACGCTGGGCGTCCGGCCTGTGCACTGCGTAGCCCCGAAGGGATTCGAACCCTCGCTACCGCCGTGAGAGGGCGGCGTCCTAGGCCGCTAGACGACGGGGCCCTAGAACGTTCGTGACCGGCGTCCTTGCCGAGCCTCGAACATGTTACACGACCGGGCGGCACTGCACTGCCCGTTCACGCGCTGGGGTACTAGGACTCGAACCTAGAATGAGGGAATCAGAATCCCTAGTGTTGCCAATTACACCATACCCCACTGGGTATCTCGCTCGGCGAACCGGGCGAGGCACCGGCAAAGAATACTACCGGTCCGATCCCCCTTGGCCCAAATGCAGTCCACCCGAGTCGACGACGAGCTCGCCCAGGGTGCTGATCCGGGTGACCGGCACCGCCCCGTCCGGCGGTGCCGGGTCCACCGCGGGAGCCGGTCCGGGGCCGGTCCCGGTGGCCGTCCGGTGGCCGGGCCGGTCGAGCCAGACCGGCCGTAGCCCGGCCGCGGCCGAGCCGAGGACGTCGACCTCCCAGCGGTCCCCGACGTAGGCCAGCTCGCCCGGCGCCCGACCGAGCCGGGCCGCGGCCAGGGTGAAGATCCGGGGGTCGGGCTTGGCGACACCCAGCTCACCCGAGTAGAAACCGTCCGCGCCCAGGTCGCCCAGACCCACGGCGGCGAGCTTGGCCCGCTGGTAGGCCCCGTCGCTGTTGGACAGGACGTGCACCGCGATCCCGGCCGCCCGCAGGCGGGCCAGCGCGACCGGCACGTCGTCGAAGACCCGGAAGTGGCCGATGATCGCGTCGTTGCGCCGCTGCTCCATCAGCTCGTGGTCCAGCCGGCGGGCGCCCGGCCGGTCGATCGTCCGCAGGAACGCCGCCATCCGGCTCAGCCGCATCTGGTCGAAGGTCAGCTCGCCGGCGGTGAAGCGGGAGTACTCCTGCTCCGACACCTGGTGCCAGGCCAGGTGGGCGGCCGCCACGAGGTCGCCGCGCGCCGTCCCACGGCCACCCGGCGCGTCCGGCGGATCGCCGCCCAGGGCGGCGACGACGACCTCGGCCAGCGCGGCGCGGGCCGCCCCGGCGAAGTCGACGAGGGTGTCGTCGACGTCGAACAGGACGGTCCGGATCCCCGCGTCAGGCACCGGCCGGCAACGCCGCCCGCGCGGCCCGCAGCCGGGCGGCGCACACGTCCCGGCCGAGCAGCTCCATCGACTCGTACAGCGGCGGCGAGACCGTCCGGCCGGTCACGGCCACCCGGACCGGCCCGAAGGCGACCCGCGGCTTGAGCCCCAGAGTGTCGATCAGCCGGGTCTTCAGCTCGGCCTCCAGGGCGGCGGCGGTGAACTCCCCGACCGTGTCGACGGCCGCGATCGCCTCCTCCAGCACGGGACCGGCGTCCGCCTTGAGCACCTTGGCCGCGGCGGCCTCGTCGACGGCGAAGGCTTCCCCGGCGAACAGGAACCCGGCCATGGTGGCCGCCTCGGACAGCAGCGCGGACCGCTCCTGGACGAGTGGGGCCACCGCGGCCACCTGCTCGAGCTGGGCGGGCGCCGGCTCGGCCGGGAGGACTCTCCTGGCCTGCAGGTACTCGCCCAGCCGGCGGGCGAACTCGTCCGGCGCGAGCAGGCGGATGTGCGCGCCGTTGATCGCGGTCGCCTTCTTGCGGTCGAACCGGGCCGGGTTGCCGGAGATCCGGTTGCCGTCGAACGCGGCGACGAGTTCGGCCGGGCTGAAGACGTCCCGGTCCTCACCGGCGACCACCGGCAGGGACCAGCCCAGCAGTGCCAGGTAGTTGACCATGCCCTCGGTGATGAACCCGTCCTCGCGGTACTGGAACAGGTTGGACTGCGGGTCGCGCTTGGACAGCTTGCGGTTGCCCTCGCCGGTGACGAACGGCATGTGCCCGAACTCGGGCACCAGTTCCGCCCGCCCGATGTCGATCAACGCCTCGTACAGCGCGATCTGGCGCGGGGTCGAGGGCAGCAGGTCCTCGCCGCGCAGGACGTGGGTGATGCCCATGAGCGCGTCGTCGACCGGGTTGACCAGCGTGTACAACGGCTCGCCGGTGCCGCGGACGAGCACCGGGTCCGGCACGGTGCCGGCCGGGAAGGTGATGTCGCCCCGCACCAGGTCGTGAAAGCCGATGTCCCGGTCCGGCATCCGCAGCCGCAGGACGGGCGCCCGCCCGGCCGCGGTGGCCGCCGCGACCAGCTCGGGATCCGGGGTGCGGTCGTAGTTGTCGTAGCCGAGCTTGGGATCGCGCCCCGCGGCCAGGTGGCGGGCGGTCACGTCCTCGGCGGTCGAGTAGGACTCGTACAGGTGGCCCGCGGCGACGAGCTCGGCGACCACCTCCCGGTAGATGTCGCCCCGCTGGCTCTGCCGGTACGGGGCGTGCGGGCCGCCGACGTTCGGGCCCTCGTCCCAGTCCAGCCCGAGCCAGGTCAACGCGTCGATGATGGCGAGGTAGGACTCCTCGGAATCCCTGGCCGCGTCGGTGTCCTCGATCCGGAACACGAAGGTGCCGCCGTGGTGCCGGGCGAACGCCCAGTTGAACAGCGCGGTCCGGGCCAGCCCGACGTGCGGGGTGCCGGTCGGCGATGGGCAGAAGCGGGCGCGGACCGGGCGCGACCCCGCCCGACCCCCCGCGGAAGGTGTCTGTGTCATGGCAGACCGACCCTATCGCCCCGCCACCCCCCGACCCGGCCTCCTTCCGCGCGGATCAACAACTCCGGCGCGGATCAACAGCCGCCCGATGTGACGGGAGGGACGGGAGTCGACGACTTCGTCCGCACTCGCGTTGTTGATCCGCGCGGTCCCGGGGGGGTCAGCGCGGTCCGGGGTGGGGGCGGTGGGCGAGGGCGTCAGCGGGCCTGGATGGGGTTGGTCAGGGTGCCGATGCCCTCGACGGTGATCGAGATGCTCTGGCCGGCCGTCATCGGGCCGACGCCGGCCGGGGTGCCGGTCAGCAGGACGTCACCGGGCAGCAGCGTCATCACGCCGCTGACGTACTCCAGGAACTCACCGATGGAGAAGACCATGTCGGCGGTGGTCCCGTCCTGCACGACCCGGTCGTCGAGCTCGGTGGTGATCCGCAGGTCGGACGGGTCCAGTTCGGTCTCGATCCACGGGCCGAGCGGGCAGAACGTGTCGTAGCTCTTGGCCCGGGTGAACTGGACGTCGGCCTTCTGCTGGTCGCGGGCGGTGACATCGTTGGCCACCGTGTACCCGAGGATGACCGAGGCGGCGTCGTCGGCCTTGACGTCGCGGCAGGGTCGCCCGATCACGACGGCCAGCTCGCCCTCGTAGTCCACCCGGTTCGAGGAGGCGGGCAGCCGGATCGGGGCATGCGGCCCGATGACGCTGGTGGACGGCTTCATGAACAGGATCGGGCTGGTCGGCACCGGGTTGCCCATCTCCGCGGCGTGGTCGCGGAAGTTGCGGCCCAGGCACAGCACCTTGGACGGCAGGATCGGTGCGAGCAGCCGGACGTCGGCCAGCGGCCAGGACTTCCCGGTGAACTCGGGGGCGCCGAACGGGTGGTCGGCGATCTCCCGGGCCCGCTGTTCGCCGCCGTCCGGGCCGTCGACGGCCGCGAAGGCCACGCCGTCGGGATGGGCGATGCGGGCCAGACGCATGAGACTCCTCAGCTCGGCGCGACCGGTGCGGTCGCGGTCGGTCGGTTCGGTCGGTCAGATCGCGGTCGGTCGGTTCGGGGTCGGCCGGTTCGCAGCCGGTCGGTCCGCGGCCGGTGGGGTCGGCGCGGCCGGTCCGCCGGGCGGGCGGCCGGTGCCGGTCGCGGTCAGGGGCCGGTCGCGGGCGTGGTGGGCAACACGTACACCAGCGCGTCGACCAGCGCCTGCCAGGACGCCTCGACGACGTTGGCGTGCACGCCGACGGTCGTCCACTCCTCGGGGCCGGGCGCGCCCACGGTCGCGCTGGTGACCAGCACCCGGGTGATCGAGTCCGTGCCCGCGTGCCCGGCCAGGATGCGCACCTTGTAGTCGATCAGCTCGACCTCGTTGAGCTCGGGGTACTGGTCGGCGACGGCGCTGCGCAGCGCCGAGTCCAGCGCGTTGACCGGGCCGTTGCCCTCGGCGGTGGCAATGATCCGCCGGCCGCCGACGTGCACCTTGACGGTGGCCTCGCTGTTCACCGACCCGCCGCTGTTCTCCACGATCACCCGGTACGACTCGAGGGTGAACGGCCGGGCGGCCGGCGGCAGGCCGGCCGCGTTCGCGTCGGCCGTGGCCAGCTCGTCGCGGATCAGCAGTTCGAACGAGGCGTCGGCGGCCTCGTACGACCAGCCCGCCGCCTCGCGCTCCTTGACCGCCTCGACGATCCGGCCCACCGCCTCAGGGCGGCCGGCCAGGTCGACGCCCAGCTCCTTGGCCTTGAGTTCGACCGACGCCCGCCCGGCCATCTCGGTGATCAGGATGTGCATGTCGTTGCCGACCCGGGTCGGATCCAGGTGGTTGTACAGATCCGGGTCGACCTTGATCGCCGACGCGTGCAGGCCGGCCTTGTGCGAGAACGCCGACGAGCCGACGTACGCCTGGTGCGTGTTCGGCGCGATGTTGGCCAGCTCGGCCAGGGCGTGCGAGACGCGCATCATCTCGGCCAGCGCGCCGTCCGGCAGCACCGGCAGGTTCATCTTGGTGGTCAGGTTGCCGACGACCGCGAACAGGTCGGCGTTGCCGGCCCGCTCCCCGTAGCCGTTGGCCGTGCACTGGACGTGGGTCGCGCCGGCCTGCACGGCGGCCACGGTGTTGGCCACGGCGCAGCCGGTGTCGTCCTGGCAGTGGATGCCGATGCGGAAACCGCCCCGGGCCGCCACGTCCCGCACGACCTCCGCGACGCCCATCGGCAGCATCCCGCCGTTGGTGTCGCACAGCACGACGACGTCCGCGCCGGCGGTCACGGCCGCCTCGGCCACCCGCAGGCCGTAATCCCGGTCGGCGGCGTACCCGTCGAAGAAGTGCTCGCAGTCCAGGAAGACCCGGCGCCCCTCGTCGACCAGCAGCCGGACGGTGTCGGCGACCATGGCCAGGTTCTCGTCCAGGGTGGTCCGCAGCGCCCGCTCGACGTGCCGGACGTCGGACTTGGCGACCAGGGTGATCACCTCGGCCCCGGAGTCGAGCAGGGCCCGCACCTGCGGGTCGGCGTCGGCCCGCACCCCGGCCTTGCGGGTGGCGCCGAACGCGACCAGCTTGGCCGTGGTCAGCGCCAGCTCGCCGGCCGCGGCCCGGGCGAAGAACTCCGTGTCCTTGGGCATCGCGCCCGGCCAGCCGCCCTCGATGAACCCGACGCCGAGCTCGTCGAGCAGGGTGGCGACGGCGATCTTGTCGGCCACCGAGTAGGTGATGCCTTCCCGCTGCGCACCGTCGCGCAGCGTGGTGTCGAAGACGTGGAAGGCGTCACCGAGCGGCGAGGTGCGGCGCAGGGCGGACCGCACCGGCGGGGCGATCGGGGCAGTCATGGTCACGGCACTCTCACGGAAGACGGGTCAGCTGGAGGCGAGCGCGGCGAGGCGATCGCCGATCGCCGAGGTCCGGGCCACGGACCCGCTCTGCCGGGTGGCCAGGTCGAAGGCGACGGCCGCCTCCACCCGGCGGGCGGCCTCGGGCAGCCCGAGGTGGTCCAGCAGCAGGGCCACCGACAGCACGGTGGCCGTCGGGTCGGCGGTTCCGGTACCGGCGATGTCGGGCGCGCTGCCGTGCACCGGCTCGAACATGCTCGGGTTGGCCCGGGAGACGTCGAGGTTGCCCGACGCGGCCAGGCCGATGCCGCCGGACACCGCGGCGGCCAGGTCGGTGAAGATGTCGCCGAACAGGTTGTCGGTGACCACGACGTCGAACCGGCCCGGATCGGTGACCAGGTAGATCATCGCGGCGTCCATGTGGCAGTACGCGACGGCGACGTCCTGGAACTCCATGGACACCTCCTCCACGACCCGGCTCCACAGCTGCCCGGCGTGGGTGAGGACGTTGGTCTTGTGCACCAGGGTCAGGTGCCGGCGCGGCCGGCGCGCGGCCCGCTCGAACGCGTCCCGGACGACCCGCTCCACGCCGAAGTAGGTGTTGAGCGAGACCTCGGTGGCGATCTCGTGCGGGGTGTCCTTGCGCAGGATGCCGCCGTTGCCGACGTACGGGCCCTCGGTGCCCTCGCGCAGGACGACCAGATCGATCGCCTTGTCCCCGGCCAGCGGCCCGGGCACCCCCGGGTACAGCCGGGCCGGGCGCAGGTTCACGTGATGGTCCAGCTCGAAGCGCAGGCGCAGCAGCAGCCCGCGCTCCAGGATCCCGGACGGGACCGTCGGGTCGCCGACCGCGCCGAGCAGGATCGCGTCGTGCTCGCGCAGTTCGCGCAGCACCGAGTCCGGCAGCAGCTCGCCGGTCCGGTGCCAGCGGGCCGCGCCCAGGTCGTACTCGTTCGTCACGACATCGGGGACCACCCCGCGGAGGACCTTGAGACCTTCGGCCACCACCTCCGGACCGATGCCGTCACCAGGGATGACCGCCAGCTTCATCGTTGACCTCTCTCGCGCCGTTCAAACCGGCAAAGGGTACCGTCCGTGTGACCTGCGTGTGCCCGGGCGGTCACCCGGCCGGGATGCCCCGCACCTGGATCGCCTCGATCGCGTCACCGATGCGGTCGAGCAGGGCCTGGTCCGGGATGCGGTCCACCCGCAGCACCATGATCGCGGCGTGGCCGTCCAGCTCCTGCGACAGCTGCGCCGCCTCGATGTTGACCTGCTGCTCGCCCAGCAGCGCGCCGATGGTGCCCATGACGCCCGGCCGGTCCGCGTAGGCGAACACCAGCAGGTCGCCCTCGGCCCGCAGGTCGAAGTGCCGGCCGTTGATCTCGATCAGCTTGGCGACCTGGCGGGGCCCGGACAGGGTGCCCGAGACGGTCCGCTGGCTGCCGTCGGCCATCGCCGCCCGCAGCCGCACCGAGGACCGGAAGTCGCCGATCTCCTCGGTCGAGACGCTGGTCAGGGTCAGGCCGTGCTCGGCGGCCAGCGCCGGCGCGTTGACGAAGGTGACGGCGTCGGTGATGACGCCGCCGAAGATCCCGCGGACGGCGGCGAGCTGCAGGATCGAGGTGTCGACCGCGGCCAGGTCGCCGCGCACCTCGACCGCGACCTGGCTCGGCACCCCGCCGGCCACCGCGGTCAGGATCGTGCCGAGCCGGGAGACCAGCGGGATCCACGGCTGCAGCTCGTCCGAGACCGGCCCGGCGGCCTGCACGTTCACCGCGTCGGGCACGAAGTCGCCGCGCA
>NZ_JBMDXT010000257.1:0-6807 GCF_048594475.1 Nakamurella sp.
GTCCTCGCGGCGGATCCGGCCGCCGGCGCCGGACCCGACCAGCGAGGTCACGTCCAGGTTGTGCTCGGCGGCCAGCCGGCGCACCAGCGGGGACAGCATCCGGCCGGGCTCGGCCTTGGCGCCGATCACGATGGTGGTGGAGGTCGAGGAGCTCGGGCCGGCGGTGGTGGACCCGCTCGCCGGCGCGGCCGGTGCGGAGGAACCGCCGACCGCGGCGCCCGCCTCGCCGATGCGGGCCACGGGGGTGCCGATCGGCACGGTGGTGCCGGCCGGGACCAGGATCTCCCGCAGCACCCCGTCGTAGGGGCTGGGGCTCTCGGAATCGACCTTGTCGGTGGACACCTCGAACAGCGGGTCGTCCATCTCGATCGCGTCGCCGACGTTCTTGAGCCAAGTGGTCAGCTCGCCCTCGGTCACCGTCTCGCCGAGCTTGGGCATGGTGATGTCGTGCACCTCGCCGGCCGGCGCGCTGACCCCGGGGGCCTCGTCGGACGGCCCCTCGGAACCACCCATCTGCGGCGCGGCGCCGTCGCCGAGGGCGGGGCCGCCGGCCGCGGCCACGTGATGGCCGGTCCCCGGCAGCCGGTCCTCGGACGACACCGACGAGGTGCCCGACGCGGCGCCCTCGGGCACGATGCGGGCGAGCTGGGTGCCGATCGGCACGGTCGAACCGGCGGGCACCAGGATCTCGGCCAGCACCCCGTCGTAGGGGCTGGGGATCTCGGAATCCACCTTGTCGGTGGACACCTCGAACAGCGGGTCGTCGAAGGCGATGGGGTCACCGACGTTCTTGAGCCAGGTGGTCAGCTCGCCCTCGGTGACGGTCTCGCCCAGCTTGGGCATCGTGACGAACCATTCGTCGGACATCCGAACGTCTCCTGGTTTTCGAAAGTTGGTGTGCGGGTCGGGGAACCGGGGCCGGTGGGCGGCCCGGCGGCGTCAGCCGTGCAGCGAGCGGCCGGAGAAGGTGATCATGGTCTCGCCGATCGCCTCGGACAGGCTCGGGTGGGCGTGGATGAGCCGGCCGACCTCGCTGGGCAGGGCCTCCCAGTTCACGGCCAGGTAGCCCTCGTGCATCAGCTCGCTGGCCCACGGGCCGACCAGGTGCATGCCCAGGACCGGGCCGTCCTTGGCCGCGACGATCTTGACCAGGCCGTCGGTCTCACCCAGGATCATCGCCCGCCCGTTGCCGGCGAACGAATGCTTGTGCACGACGACGTCGTGCCCGGCCTCCCGGGCCTGCGCCTCGGTCAGACCCGACCAGGCGACCTCCGGGTGGGTGTAGACCACCCACGGGATCTTGGCGTAGTCGACCGGCACCGGGTTCTCGCCCAGGAAGTGGTCGACCGCCAGAACTGCTTCGGCGTAGGCGATGTGGGCCAGGCCGGGGGTGGGCACGCAGTCGCCGATGGCGTAGACGCCGGGCTTGCTGGTGAGCATCGTGGTCGGGTCGACCTCGAAGAAGCCGCGGTCGGTGATCCGCACCCCGGCCTCGGCGGCCCCCGTCCCCTCGGTCACCGGGCGCCGCCCGATGGACACGAGAACCTGGTCGACCTCGATCTTCTCGCTGCCCTTGGGCGTCTCGAACGGCACCAGCACGCCGTTCGCGGTCTTCTCCAGGGTGCCGACCCGCGCCTGGGCGTTGATCTTGGTGCCCCGCTTGGCCAGTGACTTGGCCAGCACTCCTGCCACGTCACGATCCGGCCCGATCGGCAGCACGCCGTCGTTCATGGCCTCGAGCAGGGTCGTGTCCACCCCGAGATCGGTGTAGACGGACGCGAACTCGGCACCGATGACGCCGCCACCGATGACCACCGCGCGCTCCGGGAGCTTGTCCGCGGTGCTGTTGGTGGCGTGGTCGGAGGTGATGATCCGCTCACCGTCGACGTCCATGCCCGGGATCGCCCGGGGAACCGAGCCGGTGCACAGGATGGTGGCCTTGCCCTTGAGGGTCTGACCGTCCACCGACACCGACCCGTCGGGAAGAAGCCGGCCCTCGCCGATGACGACCTGCACCTTGCGCCGCTTGAGCAGGCCCGACAGTCCGCCGTGCAGCTGCTTGACGATGCCGGCCTTGCGGGTGTTGGCCGCGGGCCAGTCCGGCTCGGCCTTGAAGCCGTCGGGCAGCTTCACGCCGTGCGCGGCGGCATGCTCGACCGTGCGGAAGACCTCGGCCGCGTGCAGCAGGGCCTTGGCCGGGATGCAGCCGCGGTGCAGGCAGGTGCCGCCGACCTTCTCCTTCTCCACGAGCGCGACCGACAGGCCCGCCGAGGCCGCGTACAGCGCCGCGGCGTACCCGCCGGGACCGCCGCCGAGCACCACGATGTCGAAGTCGGCCACGTCAGATGTCCTTCCGAAAGGGGTGGCCGGACGGCGGACCGGTGATGGGCCCGCCGCCCGGACGAGAAATGGTGGTTCGCAGTGCAGGTCGGCGACGCGGTCAGGCCCGCGCGACCGCCCGGATCGCGTCGGCGATCTCGGCCGGCTGCGGGATGACCGCATCCTCCAGCGGTGGGCTGGTCGGCGTCGGCGTGTTCTTCGCGCCGATCCGGGCCACCGGCTGGTCCAGGTACCAGAAGGCCTCCTCCTGGATGGTCGCGGCGATCTCGGCGCCGTAGCCCATCCGCCGGGCGGCCTCGTGCAGCACCACCGCACGGGAGGTCTTCTTGACCGAGTTGACGATCGTCTCCACGTCCAGCGGGACGAGGGTCCGCACGTCGATCACCTCGACCGAGATGCCTTCCTTGTCCAGCTCGTCGGCGATCTCCAGGCCCTGGTGCACGCCGGCCGAGTAGGTCACCAGCGTGACGTCCCGGCCCGGCCGGGCCACGTTGGCCACGCCCAGCGGGATCGGATCCATGGACAGCGGGCCGGCCGCCTTCAGCCGCCGGTAGAGGTACTTGTTCTCCAGGAACAGGGTCGGGTTGTTGTCCCGGATCGAGGAGATCAGCAGCCCGGCCGCGTCCTGCGGGGTGCCCGGCATGACGATCTTCAGCCCCGGCACGTGCGCGAAGTAGCTCTCCACGCTCTGCGAGTGGGTGGGGCCCGCCCGCAGCCGGCCGCCGAACGGCGCCCGCATGGTCACCGGCATCGGGTCGCCGGTGCGCCAGTGGTGACGCGCCAGCACGTTGATGATCGGGTCGAAGGCGCAGGAGATGAAGTCCGCGAACTGGAACTCCACGATCGGGCGCAGCCCGACCAGCGCCGCCCCGGCCGCGAGGCCGGTGAAACCGGTCTCCGCGATGGGGGTGTCGACCACCCGCCGCGGCCCGTACTTGTCCAGGAAGCCCTTGGTCACCTTGAAGGCGCCGCCGAACTGGCCGACGTCCTCGCCGATGATGAAGGTGTCCGGGTCGCGCTGCATCTCGTGATCGAGGGCCAGCGCCACGGCCTCCAGGTAGGTGGCCTGGCCGTTGTCCTTGGGACCGGCGTCCGGGTTCAGGATCGCCGGCCGATCTGCGACGTCAGTCGGCATACACACCTTCCTCGATGTTGCTCGCGTCCGGCATCGGATCGGCGAGTGCCTTCTTGCGAGCGTCGATCGCCGCCTGGCGGGCCTGCTTCCTGGTGTCCTCCGCGGTCGCCTGGTCGATGACACCCGAGGCGATCAGCCGCTTCTCGAACAGCTCGACCGGGTCCTTGGCGGACCATTCGGCGAACATCTCCTTGGGCACGTAGTCGGCCGGGTCGTGCTCGGCGTGCCCGTGCATCCGCATCGTCACGCCCTCCACGATGGAGGGGCCCTTGCCGGCCCGGGCCCGCTCGACGCCCTCGGCGACCGCGTCGTGCACGGCGATCACGTCGGTGCCGTCCACGGTCACGCCGGGAATGCCGTACGCCTTGGCCTTGTCGGAGAACTTCATCGACTTGGACTGCATGGAGATGGGTGTGGAGTAGGCGAACTGGTTGTTCTCGATGACGAACACGTTGGGCAGGTCGAGCACGCTGGACATGCTCAGTGCCTCGTGGAAGTCCGCCCGCGAGGTGGATCCGTCACCGCAGAACGCCAGGCACACCCGGTCCTGGCCCCGGTACTTGGCGGCGAACGCCATCCCGGTGGCCACCGGGAAGTTGGCCGGGATGTGGCTGGGCAGGTTGTAGTGGCCCAGGTCCAGCCGGCCGTAGTGCAGCGTGCCGTCGCGGCCGCCGGTGGGCGAGGTGGCCTTGCCCATGAAGCTGGCCATCACCTGCCAGGGCTCCATGCCCCGGTACAGGTGGGCGCCCAGGTCGCGGTGGATCGGCGCCATGTAGTCGTCGGCGCGCAGGGTGGACGCGGCGCCCACGCTGATCGCCTCGTGCCAGTGCCCGGTGTAGAGCGACCCGAGCAGGTCGCCGCCCTTGTACATGGCGACCATGCGGTCCTCGACCGCGCGGGTCAGGACCATCGCCCGGTAGATGCGGACCAGCAGGTCGCGATCCCGGGCGCTCAGGTCGGGGACCTCGACGCCGGCGGCGTCGGCCCCGGCGGTGTCGGCCCCGGCGGTGTCGGACGCCGGCTTCGTCTTGGTGACCATCGCGCGCTTACTGGCCCTTGACCGGCGTGGTCGGCGCCTCGAGGAAGAAGTCGCGCACGAGCCGGTTGAAATCGGCGGTGCGCTCGATCATCGACCAGTGACCGCAGTGCGAGAACACCGACAGGTCGGCGTTGTCGATCAGTTGCTCGAGCTTGAGGGAGGTCTCCAGCGGGATGACCTTGTCCTCGCGGCCGTGCACGATCAGGGTGCGGTTGGTGAGCTTGCGGATCTCGTCGTCGGGGGTGGTCATGGCCTCGACCCAGCGCTGCCGCGGGGCCGGGAACATCGACGAGAACGACTCGTGGAAGCCCGGTTCCATGCTCGCCTTGTAGCGGACCTGGGCCAGCTCCTCGTTGACCAGGTCGCGCGAGTAGGCGAAGTAGTCCAGCACCTGGCGCATCGACTCGATGGTGCCCTCGTAGCCCCAGACGGTGTCCAGGCCGTCGGTGATGTCGAACGGCACGCCCATGGAGCCCATCAGCACGATCTTGTCGACGAGCTCGGGGTGCTGGGTGGCGATGCGCAGCGCGATCGCCCCGCCGAAGCTGTTGCCGATCAGGTGGGTCTTCTCGATGCCCATGGCCTTGATGAAGCCGACGGTCTGGTCGGCCCAGGTCTGGACGCTGTACTCGACGTCCTCCGGACGGTCGGAGTAGCCGAACCCGACCATGTCGGGCGCGTAGCAGGTGAAGTCCTCGCCGAGCACCGGCAGCACCAGGCGCCAGTTGGCGTAGGCGGTCACGCCGGGGCCGGAACCGTGGACGAGCACGACGGTCTGCCCGCCGGTGCCGGATTCCAGGTAGTTCGTGCGGATCCCGTTGGCGACGATGCTCTTGCCGACCGCCGGGTTGGCTTGGGTGGTGGTCATGGACTTTCTCTCCTCGGCGTGTTCGGTGACAGATCGGTGGGGGTGCTGCGGTGCTGCGACGGTGGTGCGGGCAGATCGGGCGGGACACCTCCGTGCCGGCCCGGTTGCCCGCCCCGACGGGGGCGGGACGTCAGTTGTAGTAACGGAAGACGAGGTCGGCGACGCAGCAGGGCTTGGTCTGGCCCTGCACCTCGTAGGTCAGCCGGTAGACGGCCTCGGCCCCCGGCCCGTTGGGGGTGGGCAGCTCCTTGACCTCGGCCAGGTTCACGTGCATCCGGATGCGGCTGTCGACCGCCAGCGGGGACGGGAACCGGACCTTGTTCAGGCCGTAGTTGAGCACGACGGCGAAGCCCTCGACGGTGCAGATCTCCCAGAGGAACCCGGTGGCCAGGCCCAGGGTGAAGAAGCCGTGCTGGATGGTCGTGCCGAACGGCCCGTCCTTGGCGCGCTCGGGGTCGACGTGGATCCACTGCTCGTCGCCGGTGAGCCGGGCGAAGGTGGTGATGCCGTCCTGCGTCACCGTCCACCAGTCGCTCACGCCCAGGTCGGTGCCCAGCCGCTCGTTCAGGCCGGCCAGGCCCTGGATGACCAGTGGGCCTGCGGTCTCTTCGCTCATCATGTCCGTCCTGAACTCGCGGGTTCGCCGTCGGTGACCGGCAGGGTCCCTCCCTGCCGGATGAGTCAAACATCGGGCCCCGCGGACCGGGGGCCCCGACGGGGGTTTCCTGCTCAGTGGGAGCGCAGGACCGGACCGGGTCCGGGCGCCTGCGAACCGGCCAGCAACCGGTCGACGTCCAGCGGTTCCCCGCTCGTGCCGAACCACTCGTACACCCCGTCCGGCCGGATCCGTCGTTCGATCAGCCGGGCGTAGCGCAGGCAGGCGATGTGGGCCAGGGTCTCGTTGATCGCCAGCTGACGCTGGTGCCCGAGCAGCGAGCCGACGACCAGCCGATCGGTCAGCTCGCCGACGGTGGTCGGCTTCTCCTGGATCGCCCGCCGGATGCGGTCCATCCGTCGCATCTTGTTGCGCACGATCGCGTCGATCCGGCCGACGGCGTCGCCGAACGGCCGCCCGTGTCCGGGGTACACCAGCTCCGGCCCGAGACTGCGCACGAGCTGCAGCGAGCGCAGGTAGCTCAGCATCGGGTCGGCGTCGAACCCCCGCTCGAAGGTGACCGGCGGGGTGATGCCCGGCAGCAGGTGGTCGCCGGAGAGCAGCACCCGCCGGGCCGGCGACCACAGGCAGACGTGACCCAGCGAATGGCCCGGGGTGTGGATGACGGTCCAGTCGTCCCCGCCGATCCGCAGGGTCTCCTCGCCGCGCAGCCGGGTGGAGGCCTCGACCACCGAATGCAGGTACGGCATCCAGCGGGCCAGATGCTCCCCGCCCTCCCCCTCGCCGTCCTCGGCGATCCCGTGGTCGGC
>NZ_JBMDXT010000258.1:0-15477 GCF_048594475.1 Nakamurella sp.
TCCGCGTCGGCGGGACCGAGATCGTGTTCCTGCTCGACGGCTGACCCGGACCGCCGGCACCCCGGTCAGCGGGGACGGTCGGCGGTCGGGACGTTCGCCGCCGTGCCGGCCGGGACCGCCGACCGCAGGGCGTCGAGCAGCGGCTTGATCCGTCCGGTCTTGAGCACGAAGTAGTCGCTGCCCGCGGACAGCATCGCCTCGACCACGGCCTGCTCCTGGCGTCCGGAGTACGCCACGATCGTGGTCCCCGGCGAGATGGTCTTGGCCGACCGGGCCGCGTCGACCCCACCGCCGCCGGGAATGTTGACGTCGAGGATGAGCAGGTCGGGCCGGTGCCGGCGGACCTGATCCGCGCAGGTGTCCAGATCCCATGCCTCGCCGACCAGGGTGATGTCCGTGCAGTGCCCCAGGACCTGGCGCAGTGAGTTGCGGATCTGGGCCCGGTCGTCGCAGATCACGACCGACCGCGGCCGGCCGGGGTGGGGTGCCGGATCGGGCGCGGTCACCGCTCGGTCCCGTCGTCCGGCCGGTCGGCCCCGGTTCGATCGGTCCGGTCGTCCGGGTGTCCGGACGGGTCGGTGGACAGGCGCAGGATCACGACGGTTCCCTCCCCGGGACTGCTCCGCACATCGAGAATGCCGCCCTCCGCGGCGGCGCGTCCGCGCATGGTCGCCATGCCCAGATGGCCAGGTCCGGCGTCCAGACTGGAGGTGCCCACCCCGTCGTCGCGCAGCGTCACGGTCACCGCCCCACCGGCCTCCGCCAGGTGGATCCGGACGTGCGTGGCCCGGGCATGCTTGCGGACGTTGGTCAACGCCTCCCGCATGATGCGCAGCACGGTCACCTGACGCGGCCGGCTCAGCCCCACGCGATCCACCCCGGTGACCTCGACGTGCGCACGGCCGTCCAGCACCAGCACCCCGTCGGCGAGCCGACGGAGCGCGGGTCCCAGGCCCTGTTCGAGCGCGTCGCTGATCTCCGGCGGGGTCAGCGCGGTCACCAGCGTGCGCAGCTCCGTGATCGCCTCCTCGAGGAGGTCGACGAGCCGACCCGCCTCCGCCGCGGCCGTCGGACCGTCGAGCGGCCCGGCCGGGCCGGCGGGTTCGTCGAGACGGACACCCAGAGCGTCCAAGCGCATGGTCGCGGCCACCACCAGCTGCATCGGTCCGTCGTGAATCGCCTCGGCCAGCATCAGCCGTTCGCGTTCCTCGACCCGGGACAGCTGGGCGAGCAGCTCGCGTTGGTCGGTGGTCAACCGGCGGACGCGGTCGGCGATGGTCCGGCCGCCGTCGTGCGCGCGCTCCAGCAGGCTCCGCACCCGGCTCTCGCCCAGGGCCGCGCCGACGCGGTCGGCGAGAACCTGCAACAGGTCGTCGTCCCCGGCCTCGAACGGCTGATCGGGATCGAGCCGGAACGCCCGGACGAAGCCGTGGACCTCGCCGTCGTGGCGAACGGGGGCCGAGATGAAATGGGCCACCGACGGGTGTGCCGGGTGCCCGGTCTGCCGTTTGTACTCCAGACGCCAGCTCGGGTTCCCGATGCTCGAGTAGAGCCGGGCGGACGGTTCCTCGGGATCGAGCCGGGCGGGCGGCGGGATCCAGGCGCGCACCGACCCGCGCACCGCATCATCCGGGTGGACCGGGCCGTCGGTCACCGCCTCCGAGAGCAGGTTCAGGTCGGGTGACCCGTCGCGCAGGGTCACGACCCGGACCAGACTCTCCCCGCCGAGCGTCGCGCGGGCCAGATCGGCGATCTTCTGGATGCTCGCGACCTGATCGTCCGTGCTCTGCGCGAGGATGTCGCTGACCCGGCGAAGCAACTGCGTCCGGTCCTGCGCGGCCTTAGCGCGCATGCGTTCTCCGGCCACCGCGGCCGTGATGTCGACATGCGTGACCACCGCTCGCACCAGCCGTCCGGCGTCGTCGACGGCCGCGGTGAAGGCCCCCTGGGCATCGCGGATCGCGCCGGTCGCCGGCTGCCGCAACCGGTACCGCACGCTCGCTCGTCCGCCCGAGCGCAGCACCGGGTGGTACGCGTCGCGGACGGCGGCCCGGTCCTCGGCCAGCACGAGCGACTCCCAGCCCGTCGGCACCAGCTCGTGCGCCGGCGCGCCGAACAGCGTCGAGAGTTCGGTGTCGACGGTCCATCCGTGGATCCGGTCGTAGGTGGCGCTGCCGACCTGGGAGAGCCGCCGGATCTCGTCGAGCAGGCTGCTCCGGCGCAGGTCCTCGGTCACCTCCTGGTTCGTCATCAGACCGGCGATGGGCCGGCCGCCCGAACCGGTGATGGGATGGCACGTGATGCGGTACTCCAGGCCGTTCAGCGGGCTCAGGAAGTCGATCGTCGACTCCTCGCCGGCCAGCGCGCGCCGCAGGAGGGGGGCCAGCTCGTCGACGGACTCGCCGAGGATGTCGGCGAGGTGCTGACCGACCATCGCCCGGGCGTCGAACCCGGCGCGATGCAGCGGCCGACCCCCGGCGGCCACCACCCGCAGCTCGCTGTCGTACACGATGGTGCTGATGTCCGGGAGGCCATCGGCGATCTGCCGGACCAGGTTGCCCACCGAGTCGGTGGTCACGGAGTCGGCCGCCGGGTCGGCCAGCCGCAGCAGTCGCAGGTGCGGCGCCGGCCGGGCCGGTCCGGCCGGGCGGGCGGGATCGGAGAGGCCGGCCGGCGGCAGCCCCGGGATCAGGTCCGGGATCAGGGCCGGGTCGAAGCCGGCGCCGATCAGCGGGCGGCCGATCGGGTCGCCGGCCCCGGACTGGGCGACGGCCAGACCGTTGGCGCCGCGGACGATCCCGGCCTCGTCGACGAGCAGGAGCGGGACCGGGGCCAGATCGAAGGCGATGGCCAGGGAATCGGTGAACGGCGGGCCCAGATCGATGGTGCCGGGCACACCGCGGCCGGGCTCGTACGACTCCATCGGTCCCCCTGACCCGGTGTCCCGGCCGGCTGGCGAGAACGTCCACCGGCCTTGTCCGCGGATCCGAATCCCCGACCATCACACCCGCATTACGACGGAGAGTAACATCGGACAACAGGGTGTGAAACACCCCTAGGGGTGGAAAGGTGGGCGCGCGGGCCGGTCAGCTCCGACGTCGCCGCCACGGGCGATCGCGGACGAGGTCCAGCACCTCGTCGGCGGGCAAGGCCCGGGCGAAGTGCCAGCCCTGGCCGGTGTCGCAGCCCAGGGCGCGGACCCGATCGAACTGGTCGGCGGTCTCGACCGATTCCGCGGTCACGGTCAGGCCCAACAGGTGGGCCAGCTGCACCACCGTGGCCATGATCGCCAGATCGACCTCGTCGCCATCGGACCCGGCCGGGTCGACGTTGGGCCGGCCGGGTCCGGTCAGGAACGGACCGGCCAGCTTGAGCGTGCGCACCGGCAACCGCCGCAGGTAGGCCAGGTTGGAGTAGCCGGTGCCGAAATCGTCGATGGCCAGCCGGATCCCGAGACCGGCGAGATCGCGGAGCACGGCGAGCGACTCGGGCGTGGTGCCCATGAACTCGCTCTCGGTGAGTTCGATCTGCAGCAGCTCGGGCGGGCACCCGGTCTCCCGCAGGATCTGCGCGACGTCCTCGACCAGGCCGGGCTCGCGGGTCTGGCGGGCGGCCATGTTGACGCTGATCAGCAAAGACAGGCCGGCGTCGCGGCGCCACCGGACGGCCTGACGGCAGGCCTGAGCCAGGACCAGCCGGCCCAACGGGACGACCAGCCCGGTCTCCTCCGCGATCGGGATGAAGTCGGCCGGCATCAGGCGGGTGCCGTCGGGCAACCGCCAGCGCACCAGCGCCTCGACGCCGATCACCTCCTCGTCGGCCAGCCGCACCAGGGGCTGGTACTCCACGACGAACTCGCCGTTGCTCAACGCCTCGGGCATCCGGGCGGAGAGGCCGAATCGCTGCACGTCCTCGCGGTGGCGGGTGGCGTCGAACATCGCGTACCGGTCGCGGCCGTCGGTCTTGGCCCAGTACATCGTGGTGTCGGCGGCGCGCATCAGCTCGGCCGAGCCGGTCAGTCCGCTGGGCACCTGATGCACGATGCCGACGCTGGCCGACACGATGATGCGGTGGCCCTCCAGGTCGACGGGCCGGCGGACGGCCTCGATCGCGGTGCGGGCGACCTGTTCCAGGACGTCGGTGCCGGTGGGCTGGGTCACCAGGATGACGAACTCGTCGCCGCCCATCCGGGCGACCAGGTGCCCGTCCCGGCCCAGCTCGTCGCCGAGCCGCCGGGCCACCGTGCGCAGCAGATCGTCGCCCAGGTGGTGGCCCAGGGTGTCGTTGATCGCCTTGAAGTCGTCCAGGTCCAGGTAGCAGACGCCGACCGTGCTCCCCTCGGGGGTGTGGTCCAGGGCCGCGTCGAGCCGCTCGAAGAACAGGGTCCGGTTGGGCAGTCCGGTCAGCGGGTCGTGGGTGGCCTGATGGGCCAGGCTCATCTGCAGGTTGTGGCGCTCGGTGATGTTCTCGATCATCGCCACCATCAGCCGCGGGGCACCCGCGTGGTCCCGCACCAGTGACAGCACCAGGTGCGTCCAGAGCTGATCGCCGTTCTTGCCGTAGTACTCCTTCTCGATCCGGACGTGGTCGACCTCCCCGGCCACCATCGCGTGCACCTGTTCCCACACCCCGGGAGCGTCGTTGGGGTGCAGGAATTCCCAGATCGGCCGGGCCCGGAACTCCTCCGGCGTGTAGCCCATGATGTCGCACAGGGCCTGGTTGACCTCCAGGATCGTGCCGTTGAGGTCGCTGACCCCGATGCCGAACGCCGACGAGGCGAACACCGCCTCGAAGCGCGCCTCGCTGTCCCAGCGGGCCTGCTCGGCGGCCGCCCGCGCCCGGAAGGCCGAAGCGCTGATGCGCTCCTGCTCGGCCAGCGTCCGCATGCGCAGGGCCTGCGCGTAACCGGTCGCCACCGCGGACAGGACCTGCGAGGCCCGCTCGGGTCGGAAGGTGGACTCGGGCAGGGCGTGCAGGTGCGTGGCCAGCCGGTTGAGCGTGCGCTCGAGGGCGTCGACGTCGGTGAAGTGGGCGTCGACCAGGATGGCGCCGACATCGCGGACCGGCCCGCCGTCGAACTCGGCGGCGCGCATCGCCTCGATCACCATCTCCGCCGGAGCCTGCAGGAAGCCGCGCAGCGTCCGGCGGTTCATCGAGATGTGGCTGGTCCCGGCCAGCGCGTCCGCCCAGACCGCGGCCAGGTCGCCGGCCGCACCGCCGGTGGCCCCGGGCCCGGTGCGGTGCGCGGGCACGGCCGCGGCGGTCATGCCGACCCCGGTCCGGCCGGTCCCGTCCTCCCGACCGCTCGGGGGGCGGTCCGGTGCGGCCTCGGCCCGGTCCATCGCGACTCCCGGCCTCCTACGCCCAGCACGATCACACCGCCGCGTCGCGCCGGCCGACCCCGCACAGACCCGGGTAACCGGAATCCACGTCCGGCGGGATGTCGTCGTCGGACTCCGGGTGCCACAGCGGGATGGGCACCACCCCCGGCTCCAGCACGGTCAGCGACCCGAACAGTTCGCTGACCTCTTCGTGCGACCGGAAGCGCATGGGATTTTTCGAGTTGCGGTAGATCTCGGCGACGTCGGACATATCGCGGCGGCCGTCCGAGCGGGCGTGACTGAGCACCAGGTAGCTGCCCGGCACCATCGCGTCGAGGTAACCGGCCACCACGTCGGCCGGCCGGCGCTCGTCGCCGACGAAGTGCAGCACCGACACCAGCAGCACCGCCACCGGCCGGTCCAGGTCCAGCCCGCCCTCCGCGACGGCATCGCGCAACACCTCCTGGGGTGCGCACAGGTCGCCGCTGAGCACGGTGACGCCGGGCAGCGATCGCACGATCTCCCGGCTGTGCAGGACGGCGACGGGATCGTGATCGACGTAGACGATCCGCGCGGTGGGGTTCACCGCGAGGGCGACCTCGTGCACGTTGCCGACGGTCGGGATGCCCGAGCCGAGATCGAGGAACTGGTCGATCCCCTCGGCGCTGAGCCGGGAGACGACCCGGCGCAGGAACGCGCGGTTGTCCCGGGCGGTCTGGACCAATTCCGGGAACTGGCCGAGGACCGCGCGCCCGAACGTGCGGTCGGACTCGAAGTTGTGCGATCCGCCGAGGTAGAAGTCGTACACGCGGGCCACGCTCGGGCGCGTCGTGTCCACCTCGGGCGGCGCCCAGTGCGGTCGGTTCATGCCACGTGCTCCCGAATCATCCACGTCTGCGCCGATAGCCCCTTCAGGTGATCGCTGCTCGGCAAATGGTCGCCGGAGCCACCGTTCGCGAGCGCGACGGTGTCCATCTTAGGGCCGATGGCGGGGTCACTTGCCTCGAATGGCCCAACCAAATCGAGTCAATCTGACAACCCGATCAGGACCGGATAGTCGACCGAGCGTCACGCCGGACGGCATCGGCGGGGCCGACCGGCGGCCGGGCGGGTGGTGCCGGCGCCGGCCGGTGATCATGCCGTGACCCGTTGGCTCGGGGCGGCCGGCCCAAGTGGTCCGGTCCGGGTGGTCCGGCCCGGGTGGTCCGACCCCGGGGGGTCCGACCCCGGGGGGCCGCCGGGTCAGCCGGTCGGCTCGGGCACGGCGAGCAGGGCGTTCTCGACGACCTCGGTCAGGGCCGGGTGGATCCAGTACTGGCCACGGGCCACGTCGTGCGCCCGCTGGCCGAAGGACATGGCCTGCACCAGGGGCTGGATCAGCGATGCGGCCTCGGGCCCGATGAGATGGGCGCCGAGCAGCAGGCCGGTCCGCGGGTCGACGAGCACCTTGGCGAATCCGGTGGTGTCCTCGCGGGCCCAGCCGGCCGCCGTATTGCCGTAATCGCGCCGGCCGACGACCACCTCGATACCGCGGGCCCGGGCCTGCTGCTCGGTCAGGCCGACCGAGGCGATCTGGGGCTCGGTGAAGACGGCGGCGGGCACGAACCGGTGGTCGGTGGTGATCCGCGCGTCCGGGTGGGTCAGGTTGTGCCGGACGACCCGGGCCTCGTGGTTGGCCACGTGCTTGAGCGCGTACGGCGAGCTCAGGTCGCCGAGCGCGTAGATGCCCGGCACGACGGTCTCCTGGTACTCGTCGACGACCACCCGGTGCTTCTCGTCGACGGTCACCCCGGTCGCCGGCAGGTCCAGCAGATCCGAGTTGGGCCGGCGGCCGGTGGCGATCAGCATCATGTCCGCATCGACCGTTGTCTCCCCGTACGGACTCTCCAGGAACACCCGGACGCCGTCGGGAAGTGGCTTGACGCCGCAGATCTCGGTGTCGCGGCGCAGGTCGTACCGGTCCTGCACGTGCTGGGTGAAGGTGGTGGCGACGTCGTCGTCGTGGTGCCGCAGCAGCCGCGAGCCGCGAACCACCTGGGTGACTCGGGTACCGAACGAGTCGAAGATGTGCGCGAACTCCGCGGCGATGTACCCGCCGCCGACCACTACGATCCGCTCCGGGCGCCGGTCGATCCGCATGATGGTGTCCGAGGTGTGCACCACCCCGTCGCCGACGATGTCCTCATCCAGTCCGGGAATGTCCGGGATGACCGGCCGGCCGCCGGCCGCCAGCACGAACCGGTCCGCGGTCAGCTCCACCCGGCCGCCGTCGACGAGCGAGACCGCCATCTGCTTGAACCCGGTGAAGCGGGCGGTGCCCCGCAGCATCTCCAGGTTCGGCCACTTGTCGCCCTGCCGGTACTCCAGCCCGTGTGCCGAGATCTCGTCGATGCGGCTGAAGATGCGGTCCCGCAGCACGGCCCAGTCGACCGGAGCCACCGTGGCCATCAGCCCCAGACGCTCGGCGCGGACGACGGCGTCGGCCAGGTCGGCGGGGTAGACGAAGCTCTTGGTCGGGATGCAGCCCACGTTCAGGCACGTGCCGCCGAACGTGCCCGATTCGATCAGCGCAACGCGTTGGTCCCGGAACTCCCGGCCCAGGATGGTGTTGCCCGAGCCGGACCCGACGACGACAAGATCGAAGTGCATGGGGCCAGGCTACGACGGGCCGGTGCCGGGGCGATCCGGCGACCCGGGACCACGGGCGGCGCCCGGCCCGGCCGGCCCGCCCTCGCCGCCCGGGCGGGGGGCGAGGGCGGGCGGGCCGGAGGGTCAGTAGGAGAACACCGGGGTGATGATCGCCCGGGCCAGGGTGTGGAACACCAGGTTGAACGCGACCACGGTGGGCGAGGCGCCCGCGTCCGGCCCCAGGGTCGGGACGTCCACCGCGTGCACCACGAAGAAGTAGCGGTGCACCTGGTCGCCGGGGGGCGGGGCGGGCCCGTCGTATCCGGCCGTCCCGAAGTCGTTCCGGACGTGGAACGACCCGGCCGGCAGGGCGCCACCGGGGCTGCCGGCGCCGCGCGGCAGGTCGGTGACGGTCGCCGGGATGTCGACCAGGGTCCAGTGCCAGAAGCCGGCCGGCGTCGGCGCGTCCGGGTCGAAGCAGCTGACCACGAACGAGGCGGTGTCGGCCGGGAATCCCGACCAGGACAGGGCGGGCGAGAGGTTCCGGCCGCCCGGCGCGTCGGGGCCGTAGCGGAACTCGGGCGCGACCACCTGGCCGTCGGCGATGTCGGCGCTGCTGACCGTGAACGAGCCCACCGTGGGCAGCAGGGCGTAAGGATCCGGGGTGACGGGTCGATCCAGACTCATGCACACTCCTCGAACTGAGGCGGAACGGGACCGGTCCGGTGACTGCGGGCCGCCGTCCGGCGTCGGTCCCGGCATTCAACCATCGCCGGCGCCGGCCGGGTCGGCTCAGGTGGGCACGGCCAGGCCGCGCAGCCGCAGCGCCAGCACCTCCGGATCGGCGGCCAGCACGCCCCGCCGCGCGAAGAACCCGGCGATGTTCCGGCAGTCCCGCACCAGGAACTCCGCCCCCGACGGGTTGGCGACCAGGTCCACCGCCTGTGGCAGATCGATGACCACGCACTGCGATTCGCCGGTCGGCCGGACGTCGACCAGGACGTTGTAGGGCGACAGGTCACCGTGGGTCAGGCCGGCCTCGGCGATGATCTCCAGGGTGCCGACGAGGTCGTGCCACAGCTCGGTGAACTCGGCCGTCGTGGCCTCCACGGCGGCCAACCGCGGGGCCGCGACCCCGTCGGGGCCGCCGACGAACTCCATCATCAGTTCGCTGCCGATGAGCTGTACCGGGTACGGCACCCGGGCCCCGGCCGACCACAGGGTGCCCAGGGCGGCGAACTCGGCCGCGGCCCACGTGCCGGCCAGCAGTTCCCGTCCGAACCCGGTGCGGGCGGCCATGGCCCGGGTCTCCCGGGAGCGGCGCACCCGCCGGCCCTCCTGATAGCCCGCGTCCCGGTGGAACAGCCGGTGCTCGGCCGACCGGAACGTCTTGACCGCCAGCAGGCAGCCCGGACCGCCGGGCAGGGCCCGCTCCAGGAGGCCGACGTCGGCCTCCTTGCCGGTCTTCAGCACGCCGAGCCGGGTGTCCCGGGCGGCCAGCGCGGTGATCAACCAGTCGGGCACGGGGCCCGGCCCATGGGTCGCGACATCGTAACTGGAGTACGGACTGTCGTCCTGGTCATGATCGGTGTCGAGCTCGGGGGACAGGTGACCGGACTTGCCCTCGGCCACCAGCCGGGGACGCGGATCGGCCACCGGGCGCGGGCCGCGCGCCGGCCGCCGGTCGAACCGGTCGAGCAGGTCGTCGATCTCGTCACCGTCGGGATCGTCACCGTCGGGATCGTCGTCCGGGTCGGGATCGAGATCGGGGTAGCGATCGGGATCGGCACCCGGATCGGCGTCGAACCGGCCGGCACCGGGGGTGCGGCCGGGGTCGGCCCGGCCGGCCGATCGGCCGGACCGGTAGGAATCGGGCAGGTGGAAGCGAGGCACGTCGGGGCTCCTGGACGGAAGGGGTCGCCCCGGGGCCGCGGTCGGCGGGTGCCGTGGTCAGCGGGTGACGGGGCGGGACGGGGACAAGGGCGGCGGGCTGGTGCGCGCAAGGACGGTCATCTCGTCATCCCTCCCATCGGTGTGGCGTCGGTCGGCGGCCGGGATCCAGGGTGTCGTGGCCGACCCGGCGGCGTCAATCGAATATCGGCCGGCCCGGGAATGCCGAAAGGCGGCCACCCCGTCAGGGTGGCCGCCTTGGGCGTCCAGCTCGTTCCGCGTCGATCGCGGTGCGATCAGCCGGCCTTGGGCACCGTCAGGATCAGGGCATCGCCCTGGCCGCCGCCGCCGCACAGGGTGGCCACGCCGGTGCCGCCGCCACGCCGCTGCAGTTCCAGGGCCAGATGCAGCACCAGCCGGGCGCCGGAGGCGCCGATCGGGTGACCCAGGGCGATGGCGCCGCCGTTGACGTTGACCTTCTCCTCGTCCAGACCCAGGGCCCGGGCCGATGCGATGCCCACGCACGCGAAGGCCTCGTTGATCTCCACCAGATCGAGCTCGGTCGGCTTGAGACCGGCCTTGTCGCAAGCCTTCTGGATGGCGCGGGCCGGCTTGTCCTGCAGGGTGGAGTCCGGGCCGGCGATCGAGCCGTAGGCGCCGATCTCGGCGATCCAGTCCAGGCCGCGGCGCACGGCCTCGTCCTTGTCCATGACGATGACGGCGACCGCGCCGTCGGAGATCTGGGACGCCGACCCGGCGGTGATGGTGCCGTCCTTGCGGAACGAGGGGCGCAGCCTGGCCAGGCTCTCGGCGGTGGTGTCGGCGCGGACGCCCTCGTCGGTGTCGACGACGACCTCGCCCTTGCGCCCGGCGATGACCACGGGCTCGATCTCGGCCTTGAAGACACCGGCGGCGATCGCCGCGGCGGCCCGCTGGTGGGAGCGGGCGGAGTAGGCGTCCTGCTCCTCGCGGGAGACGTAGTCGAGGTCGTTGGTCGCCTCGGTCAGGTCGCCCATGCCGATGTCGGTGAACACGTCGTGCAGGCCGTCGTGGGCCAGATGGTCGACCATCGTGACGTCGCCGTACTTGAACCCGGCGCGTGACCCCATCAGCAGGTGCGGGGCGCGGGTCATCGACTCCATGCCGCCGGCGACCACCGTGGTGAACTCGCCGGCGCGGATCAGCTGGTCGGCCAGCGCGATGGCGTCCAGGCCGGACAGGCAGACCTTGTTCACGGTGATGGCGGGCACGTCCATCGGGATGCCGGCCTTGGCGGCGGCCTGCCGGGCCGGGATCTGGCCGACGCCGGCCTGCAGCACCTCGCCCATGATCACGTAGTCGACGTCCGAGCCGGCCAGTCCCGCACGCTCGAGCGCGCCCTTGATGGCGATGCCACCGAGCTCGGCCGCCGAGACGGACGCCAGCGCGCCGTTGAACCGGCCGATGGGGGTTCGGGACCCGGCGACGATGACAGACGACGGCATGGAGACCTCCGCAGGTTCCTGGTGCGCGATGAGGGCGCGGGTTCGGGCCGGGGCGGGCAGGCGGGCCGTCGCAGGTGAGCGATCAGATGCGGCGAAAGGCCTGTGCCGTCAGGCATTACGCCTCGGGCTGGATGTTAACGGCACTTCTCTTTGCAGGTTAGCTTTACCCTCAGCTAACCGGCTAAGGGTGTAGATGTGACGGTCGTCACACTGACTCGAACCGAACGAGGTGCGCGTCCGTCCGTACCGGGGATCAGACCAGACCGCTGAGCAGCGCCCGCACCCGGCCGTCCAACGCGCTCGGGCGATCCGCCGGAGCCGGGGCGTCCGGGCGAGCGGTCTCCGGATGGGTCCGGCCGGCCGGCGGCGACATCCGGGTCGCGTACGCGGTTCGGTGCCGCGTCTCGTGGCCGGGGCGGGCGGGCTCGGGCAGGCTCGGCCGGATCGCCGGGGCGATGGCCCAACGGTCGTCGGGCGGGAACACCAGCGCGTCGGAGGCGCGGACGGTGCGGGCATCGCTCTCGCACACGTGCGGGGAATGGGCGCCCAGCGGAGCGGCGCGACCGATGACGGAGGCGACCACCCGGCCGTCGCCGCAGGACCCGGCCAGGTCCAGCGCGTGCAGCCAGCGGGCCAGTGCGCACGGGCCACAGAGCAGGCAGTCGTCCGTCCGCCGCAGGACCACCGGCTCGGCGCCGGCGCGCCGGATGGTGGCCCGCCCCTCGCGGACGTCGATGTCGCCGACGGTGAGCTCGGCGATCGCGGTCGCCGGCAGCTCGGCCCGGCGGGCCAGGACGAGCAGGGCCCGATCGCGGCGGCCGATCCAGCCGCTGGTCCAGCCGTGCGAGGGCAGGTCGCGCAGCACCGCGTCCACGGAGCGGCTGCCGCCGGCGGCCGGCGGGCGAGCGCCGGGGATGCGCGGGGAGGGGATCGGGCTTCGAAGGGCACTACCACTCGTCGCCATGGCGTCCTCTGTGGGTCGGCGCGTCCGGTGGGCCCACGGGACCGCGTGCCCGACTACCGATGTTAGCTGAATTCGAGCTAACCGCGCGTCGACCGGACTGTGACCGGCGCCATGCGCGGCGGCGACCAGCCGGTGAACGACATCGTTGTCCCCGGTGACGCCGAGGTGGGCCGTCCGGGCCGGATCGACGTCGGAACCGCCTCCGAGAGAGGCTGTTCGAGGAGTGGTCGACGGCGGCCGGGGTCCGGGGTGACGAGAAGTGTTGCGCGATGGGACGTGTGGGCGAACATGGTGTCGCTCAGATGATCTCGATGCTCAGCGGTGCGGTGCGCCGCCCGCCGGACCCGATCGGACGCATCGGCGGTCGCCCACGGTCACCTCCGGACGGCGGCCGGCGGCCGTTCGGGTGGGACGGGGTCGGTGCGGCCGCCGGCGGCCGTTCCGGCGGCCGGACCCGCCCGCTTCCTGCCCGTCAGGTCCGTCCGGTCCGGTCATCGGCGGCGAGCCGACCGGGCCCGGGACCGGCGACCGCGCCGCTCCCGGGCCCGGGACGGATAGGCTGGCCCGCGCGCCGGGCCGGATCGGGTGCGGCGCAGGCCACCGACCGTGGAGTACCCGAGGAGCCCTGCCAGTGATCACACGGCTGTCCACCCTGTTCCTGCGCACCCTGCGCGAGGACCCGGCCGACGCGGAGGTGCCCAGCCACCGGCTGCTCGTCCGGGCCGGATACATCCGGCGGGCCGCCCCCGGGATCTACAGCTGGCTGCCGCTGGGCTACCGCGTGCTGCGCAACGTCGAGTGCATCGTCCGCGAGGAGATGGATGCGATCGGTGCGCAGGAGGTGCATTTCCCGGCCCTGCTGCCGCGCGAGCCCTACGAGGCCACCGGCCGCTGGACCGAGTACGGGGACAACCTGTTCCGGCTCAAGGACCGCAAGCAGGCCGACTACCTGCTCGGGCCCACGCACGAGGAGATGTTCACCCTCCTGGTCAAGGACATCTGCTCGTCCTACAAGAGCCTGCCGCTGGCGCTCTACCAGATCCAGACCAAGTACCGGGACGAGGCGCGGCCGCGGGCCGGCATCCTGCGCGGCCGCGAGTTCGTCATGAAGGACTCCTACTCCTTCGACGTGGACGATGCCGGGCTGGAGGCCTCCTACCAGCGGCACCGGGACGCCTACATCCGCATCTTCGACCGGCTCGGGCTGCGGTACGTCATCGTCGCGGCGATGTCCGGGGCGATGGGCGGCTCGGCGTCCGAGGAGTTCCTGGCCGACTGCGTCAACGGCGAGGACACCTACGTGCGGTCGCCCGGCGGCTACGCCGCCAACGTCGAGGCGGTGACCACGCCGGCGCCCGATCCGCGGCCGGTGGACGGGCTGCCGGCCGCCCACGTCGAGGACACCCCGGACACGCCGACCATCGAGACGCTGGTCGCCCACAGCAACGCGGAGTTCCCGCGGGCCGACCGGCCGTGGACCGGCGCGGACACGCTCAAGAACGTGCTGGTGATGCTGCGCCACCCGGACGGCACCCGCGAGCCGCTGGCCATCGGCCTGCCCGGTGACCGGGAGGTCGACCTCAAGCGGCTGGAGGCCCAGGTCGCCCCGGCCGAGGTGGAGGCGTTCGTCGAGGAGGACTTCAAGAACCACCCGCTGGTGGTCAAGGGGTACCTGGGCCCCGGGGTGCTGGGCACCGACGGCCCCACCGGCATCCGGTACCTGCTCGACCCCCGGGTGGTGACCGGCACCGCCTGGATCACCGGGGCGAACGAGCCCGGCCGGCATGTCTTCGGGCTGGTCGCCGGGCGCGACTTCACCGCCGACGGCGTGGTCGAGGCGGCCGAGGTGCGGGCGGGCGACCCGGCGCCGGACGGATCCGGGCCGCTGAGCCTGGCCCGGGGCATCGAGATGGGGCACATCTTCCAGCTCGGCCGCAAGTACGCCGACGCGCTGGACCTGCGGGTGCTGGACGAGAACGGCAAGCTGGTGACCGTCACCATGGGTTCCTACGGCATCGGGGTGTCCCGGGCGGTCGCCGCGATCGCCGAGAGCTCCTACGACGAGCGGGGCCTGATCTGGCCGCGGGAGGTCGCGCCGGCCGACGTGCACGTGGTGATGGCCGGCAAGTCGGCCGAGATCCGTGACACCGCCGAGCTGATCGCCGCCGGGTTGGACGCGTCGGGGGTGACCGTCATCCTGGACGACCGCAACGCCTCCGTCGGGGTCAAGTTCGCCGATGCGGAGCTGCTGGGCGTGCCGACCATCTGCGTCGTCGGCAAGGGCGTGGCCGGCGGCGTGGTCGAGGTGCGGGACCGGGCCACCGGGGAGAAGACCGAGGTATCGCTGGCCGAGGTGGCCGAGCACCTGCGCGCCGTCGTCCGCGGCGGCTGACGCACCCACGGTCGAGGCGGTGCCGCCGTCGGGCGGTGCCGGCCTCCCGCCGCCGGCCGGGTGCCGCGGGGCGATCCGGGCCGGCGAGCAGGGTGTGCGGGCGGCGCCGGATCAGTTCTGGCCGGGGAAGGCGATGGTCGGCGGCGCGATGCCGGCGACCTGCTTCCACATGGCCAGGCGCACGGCGGCCTCGGACAGGCCGGTGAGGGCGAAGCCGCGGACCTCGGCGTCGTCGGTCGAGCCGATCACCACCCGCCAGGCGGCGGCCACGTCGGACTCGATGTCCTGGGCCAGCTGCCAGGCCGAGTTCTGGTCCTGCACGTCCACCGCCACCTGGTACGCGGCCGCCGGTTCGGGCGCGGCGGCGCCGGCCGCGGTGAGCCGGGCGGCCGTCGCGTCCCGGCGCAGCAGGTGGCCGGAGCGGGCGTCCGCGACCATCGACGACTGGTCGCGCGCGTGCGCCGCGACCAGCGCGTAGGCCCAGACGGCGGCCTGCTCGGCGGTCAGGGCGGACTGCATGGCGGCCTGCGCGTCGGGGCTCAGCGGCCCGGGCGGTGCGGTGCTGATCGGTGTGCTCGGCGCCGCGGCCGAACCCGAGGTCGGGGCCGAACCCGAGCCGGACGCGGCGGGGGACGGCGATCCCGGGGTGGGGGACGGGCTCGTCATACCAGCACCGCCCGGTGGCTGGCCAGGGAGGCGGCGATCGTCCCGTACAGGGCGGCCCGGTAGCGGGAGGCGGTCGAGATCGCGTCGGTGAACTGGACCTGCGCGGTCGCGGCGTCACCCCGGACGGCCGAG
>NZ_JBMDXT010000259.1:0-5654 GCF_048594475.1 Nakamurella sp.
GCCCGCGGCGGCGACCGGGCCACCGGCCCGCCCGCGGTCAGGACCCACGGCGGTCGCCCGGGCCGGTGGGCGCCCCGCCGGCGTCCGGCCTCGGTCGCAGCTCCTCGCGCAGCTGACGGTAGGTGCGGGGGGTCGCGTTCCAGCGGTTTCCATCGGTCTCCTCGAAGTGGACGTCGTACCGGCCCGTCGCCCGGTCGAACTGCAGCAGGATCGCGCGCGGCAGCACGTCGCCGGGTTCATAGCAACTGTCGGTGTACGCCGTGACCGCGGCCTGCACCGCCCACGGATCGGCCGCGACGGCCGCGATCCGGCCGGCCGGCAGGTACAGGTAGCCGTGGGCCGAGTTGAACCGGCCGCCGGGGAATTCGAGCACCATCGCCAGCGCGTCCCACCCCTCGTGGTCGGCGGTCGGATCCTCGAGGTGATCGAGCAACGCACGGATCAGCTCGGCGACGACGGACCCGGCCACGGATCCCTCCCTGCCGGGTCGTCGGTCGGTCGTGCGGCGGTGGGCATGGTCAACCCGCGACCGCGTTCGGCCCGGCGGGTTCGCGGGCGGCCGGCAGGTGCTCGGGGCCGAACGCATCGGGCAGCACCGCGGTCATCGGCACCGGTCCGGACGGGCCGTCCACCGCCAGCCCGGACCCGCCGAACTCGTACAGCACCTGGCGGCAGCGGCCGCAGGGCATCAGCAGCTCCCCCGCCCCGGAGCGGCAGGCGACCGCCACCAGGCGGCCGCCGCCGGACAGCCGCAGCTGCCCGACGAGCGTGCACTCGGCGCACAGACCCAGCCCGTACGAGGCGTTCTCGACGTTGCAGCCGGTGATGATCCGGCCGTCGTCGACCAGTGCCGCCGCCCCCACCTGCAGACCCGAGTACGGGCAATAAGCGGCCTCGGCCGCTTCGATGGCGGCCTGCCGCAGCAGCGGCCAGTCGACGCGCTCGTCGGTGCCGGGCATCAGTGCCCACCCTTCCGGTAGATCAGGCCGTCGGCCTTGGGCATCCGCAGGTTCTGCGAGGCCAGCGCCATCACCAGCAGGGTGATCGCGTACGGTGCCGCCTTCACCAGCTGCTGCGGCAGCTCGTCGGTGGCCAGGAACCACCAGACGCACAGGATGGCGATGACGGCCGCCACCGCGGCGACCGTGTGGTGGCCGCCCCGGTACTGCAGGACCGCGACCACGACCAGGGCGATCGCCACCAGCAACAGGAACGCGTGCATCGCCGAGCCGGACGCGTCGTACTGCTGCACGCCGTCGGTGTAGCCGAACAACGAGGCGCCCAGCGCCATCCCGCCCGGCCGCCAGTTGCCGAAGATCATCGCGGCCAGGCCGATGAAGCCGCGACCGCCGGTCTGCCCGTCCTGGAACTTCAGGCCCACCACCAGGAACGAGCCGGCCAGGCCGGCCAGGCCGCCGGACACCGCCACGGCCACGTACTTGTACCAGTACACGTTGACGCCCAGCGACTCCGCGGCGTAGGGGGCCTCGCCGCAGGACCGCAGGCGCAGGCCCAGCCGGGTCCGCCAGAGCACGAAGCCGGTGGCCACGATCAGCACCACGGCCAGCACGGTCAGCAGGGACAGGTTCGTGCACATCCCGCGCAGGATGCCGGCCACGTCGGAGACGAAGAACCAGCCCTTGGCCTCGATGTCGCCGAGCCAGTCGGACAGCAGCGGCAGGGTGATGCGGCCGACGTCGGGTACCGGCGGCGACTGCCGCTGGCCCCCGCCGGGGGCGTCGGTGAACAGCAACCGGGACAGGTACAGGGCCAGACCGGGAGCCAGGATGTTGATGGCGACGCCGGCGATGATGTGGTCGACCCCGACGGTGACCGTAACCAGCGCGAGCAGCAGGCCGCCGAGCAGCCCGCAGAAGATGCCGAAGACCACACCGGCCCAGGCGCCCCACTGGTACCCGGCGTACCCGGCCCCGAAGGTGCCCATGATCATCATGCCCTCGATGCCGATGTTGACCACCCCGGCCCGCTCCGACCACAGCCCGGACAGGCCGGCGAGCGCGATCGGCGTCGCCGCGGTGATCGCGGCCTGGATGGCCCCGGACGAATCGAGGTTGTTCGCCCCGGTCAGGATCCGGACCAGGGAGACCACCGCGATGCCGATCGCGACGACGCCCAGCCACATCAACGGGGTCAGATTCCGCCGCGGCGCCGTCGACTTGGGCAGCGGGACCGCGAGGTCCGAATCGACGCTCATGAGCCCACTCCGCTCGCCGGTTCGGCCGCGGGTGCCGGTTTCGACCTGGCGGCCAGCGCCCGGGCCACATCCTTGGCCTCCAGCGTGAGCCGGTACCGGCGGACGAACTCGTAGGCCACGACCACCGAGAGCACGATGATGCCCTGCATGATCGTGACCAGCTCCCGGGGTACCCCGACGCCCTGCAGCGCGTTCGCCGAGCTGTCCAGGGCGGCCCACAGCAGCGCCGAGAAGACCATGCCGACCGGATGGTTCCGGCCGAGCAGGGCGATGGCGATGCCGGTGAAGCCGATGCCGGTCGGGAAGTTCAGCGAGTAGGACGCCGCCGACCCGTTGAGGAGCTCGGGCATGCCGATCAGCCCGGCGACCGCCCCGGAGAGCAGCATCGCCGAGACGATCATCTTCTTCACCGAGATGCCGGACGCGATCGCCGCAGACTCGGACAGGCCGGTCGCCTTGATGCTGAAGCCGAAGACCGTGCGGGACAGCATCAGCGCGTACAGCACGCCGACCAGGCCGGCCAGCGCCACCAGCGAGTACAGCGGCGTCGTCGAACCCTCGAAGAAGATCACCCCGAGCTGGCCGCCCTCGGTGATCTTGGGCGTGGAGATGTTGTTGCCCTCCTGCACGGCCAGCCGTTGCGGCGTGAGCAGGTAGGCGATGACGAAGGTCGCGATCGCGTTCAGCATGATCGTGCTGATCACCTCGCTGACCCCGCGGGTGACCTTGAGCAATGCGGCGATCCCGGCCCAGGCGGCCCCCACGGCCATCGCCACCAGCAGGGTGATGATGATGCGCAGGAAGCCGGGCAGGGCGCTCATCCAGGCGGCACCGGCCACCGCCGCCGAGAGCATCGCGGCGAGCCGGTACTGGCCGTCGACACCGATGTTGAACAGGTTCATCTTGAACCCGATCGCCACCGCGATCGCGGCCAGGTAGTAGATGGCCGACTGGTTGATGGTGCCGAGGATGATGCGCGGCCGCTCCAGCGCGTCGATCATGGCGCCGAACGCGTCGATCGGGCTGTGGCCGGTGGTGACCAGCAGCACCGAGGTGATGATCACCGAGACCAGCAGCGCGCCGACCGGCGCGGCCGCGCCGAGCAGGATGCGCCGCCCCCGGGAGCCGGTCACTGCGGCACCTCCCCGGCCCGCTCCGGCTCGTCGCCGGCGCCGGTCATGGCCGCCCCAAGCTCCTCGGGGGTGACCGACCGCGGGTCGTAGGTCCCGGTGAGCCGACCCCGCAGGATCACCGTCAACCGGTCGGACATCCCGATCAGCTCCTCCAGGTCGGCCGAGATCAGCAGGACGGCAAGACCGGCGGCCCGGGCGGTGCGCAGATGCTCCCAGATCGCGGCCTGCGCGCCCACGTCGACGCCGCGGGTCGGGTGCGAGGCGATCAGCAGGACCGGGTCCTCGCTCATCTCCCGGCCGACGATCAGTTTCTGCTGGTTGCCCCCGGACAGCGACGCGGCGGTCACCTCGATGCCGGGGGTCCGCACGTCGAAGGTGTCGACAATCCGCCTGGTGTCGGCCCGCGCCGCGCGGCGGTCCAGCAGGATGCCGCGGGCGGACGGACGCCGGGTCTGGTGGCCGAGCACCCGGTTCTCCCACAGGGTGCCCTCCAGGATCAGCCCCTGCCGGTGCCGGTCCTCGGGGATGAACCCGACGCCGGCTTCCCGCCGGGCCGCGGTCGACAGGTGGGCGATCTCCCGCCCGGACAGGGAGATGGTGCCGCCGGCGATCGGCCGGATGCCCATGATCGCGTCCACCAGCTCGGCCTGGCCGTTGCCCTCGACGCCGGCGATGCCCAGCACCTCTCCGGCGTGGATCTGCAGATCGATGTCGGACAGCACGTCCCGTTCGCCGGCCCCGCCGGGGACCTGGACGCCGCGCAGGTCCAGCACCACGGTGTCGGTGACGGTGGATTCGCGCAGTTCGGGCACCGGCAGAGCCGAGCCGACCATCATCTCGGCGAGCTGGCGGTTGGTCACCGCCTTGGGGTCCGCCGTGCCGACCGTGGTGCCGCGCCGGATGACGGTGATCTCGTCGGCGATGCTGCGGACCTCGTCGAGCTTGTGCGAGATGAAGATGATGGTCAGGCCCTCGGCCTTGAGCTCGCGCAGGTTGCCGAACAGCTCGTCGACCTCCTGCGGCACCAGCACGGCGGTCGGCTCGTCCAGGATGAGCGTCTTCGCGCCGCGGTAGAGCACCTTGAGGATCTCGACCCGCTGGCGGGCCCCGACGCCGAGCGTCTCGACCAGCGCGCCGGAGTCGACCACCAGCCCGTACCGGCGGGCCAGCTCGTCGATCCGGCCCCGGGCCCCGCGCACGTCCAGCCGGCCGCCGGTGACCGGCTCGGCGCCCAGCACGATGTTCTCCCAGACGGTCAGGTTGTCGGCCAGCATGAAGTGCTGGTGCACCATGCCGATGCCGACCGCGATGGCGTCGGCGGGCGAGCCGAAGGTGACCTGCCGGCCGTCGACCGCGATGGTGCCCTCGTCCGGCTGGTGCATGCCGTAGAGGGTCTTCATCAGCGTGGACTTGCCCGCGCCGTTCTCGCCGACCAGCGCGTGCACGGTGCCCCGGCGCACGCTGAAGGTGATGTCGGAGTTGGCCACCACACCGGGAAAGCGTTTGGTGATGCCGGTCAGTTCGACGGCCGGCGGGACGGTCACGGTCGGACCGGCCGAACCGGGCGGGCCGGTGGGTGTCGCATCGGTACTCATCGCACCTGCACTTCGCGAGAGGGTTCGGGTGGGCGGTGACCTGCGATCAGGCAGTCATAGCAGAACATCCGGCGGCCGACCGGCAACGCCAACGGGCACGGCCCCGACGGAAGTGTCTTCCGTCGGGGCCGCGTCGCGTCATTCCTGCCGTCGCCGGCGCGTCACCCGCCGACGGTGCTGGGCACGGTGATGCTGCCGTCGAGGATGGCCTCCTTGGCCTTCTCGATGTCCGGCACGTACTCGGTGATGAACCCGCCGGAGGTCGAGTAGCCGACGCCGTCGTTCTCCAGGCTGTAGACGTGCTGGCCGGAGATCGGCGCGCCGTTGGCCGCGCTGGCGATGAAGTCCCAGGTCGCGACGTCGACCTTCTTGAGCATGGACGTGATGATGACGTCCTTCACGTCGGCCAGCGACGGGATGTTGTACTGGTCGGAGTCCACGCCGATGGCGTAGTTCCCGGTGGCCTTGGCCGCCTTGAACACGCCCGCGCCGGAGCCGCCCGCGGCCGCGTAGATGACGTCGATGCCGTCGTTGTACATGCCGGTGGCGATGGTCTCGCCCTTGTCCGGAGCGTTGAAGCCGCTGAAGTCCGGCGGCTCGGTGATGTACTTGCTGGTCACCGTGGCGTTCGGGTTGGTCGCCTTGACCCCGGCCTCGAAGCCGGCCTGGAACTTCTGGATCAGCGGGGTGTTGACGCCGCCGATGAAGCCG
>NZ_JBMDXT010000026.1:0-6057 GCF_048594475.1 Nakamurella sp.
GCCGGTGTAGACCTGGCGCGGCCGGCCGATCTTGGTGGCCGGGTCGTTGATCATCTCGCGCCACTGGGCGATCCAGCCGGGCAGCCGGCCGAGCGCGAACAGGACGGTGAACATCCGGGTCGGGAAGCCCATGGCCTTGTAGATCAGGCCGGTGTAGAAGTCCACGTTCGGGTACAGCTTGCGGGAGATGAAGTAGTCGTCCGACAGGGCGACCTCCTCCAGCTGCGTGGCCTGGTCGAGCCGCTGGTCGGCCGCGCCGATATCGGCGAGCACCTCGTCGGCGGTGGCCTTGACCAGCGCCGCCCGCGGGTCGTAGTTCTTGTAGACCCGGTGGCCGAAGCCCATGAGCTTGACGCCCGGCTCCCGGTCCTTGACCCGCTTGACGAAGGTCGCGACGTCGCCGCCGTCCTTGCGGATGCTTTCCAGCATCTCCAGCACGGCCTGGTTGGCGCCGCCGTGCAGCGGCCCGAACAGGGCGTTGATGCCGGCCGAAACCGAGGCGAACAGGTTGGCATTCGAGGAACCGACCAGACGAACCGTTGACGTCGAACAGTTCTGCTCGTGGTCGGCGTGCAGGATCAACAGCTGGTCCAGCGCCCGGACCAGCTTGGGATCGACCTCGTAGGGCTCGGCCGGGAAGCCGAACGACATCCGCAGGAAGTTCTCGACCAGCGACAGGGAGTTGTCCGGGTACAGGAACGGGTGCCCCACGGACTTGCGGTAGGCGTAGGCGGCGATGGTGGGCAGCTTGGCCAGCAGCCGGACGGTCGACAGCTCGACCTGCTCGGCGTTGAACGGGTCGAGCGAGTCCTGGTAGAAGGTCGACAGCGCGCTGACCGCGCTGGACAGCACCGGCATCGGGTGCGCATCCCGCGGGAAGCCGTCGAAGAACCGCTTCAGATCCTCGTGCAGCATCGTGTGCCGGCTCAGCCGGTTGGTGAACGCCTCCAGCTCGGCCGGCGTCGGCAGCTCACCGTGGATGAGCAGGTAGCTGGTCTCGATGAAGGTGGACTTCTCGGCCAGCTGCTCGATCGGGTAGCCCCGGTAGCGCAGGATGCCGGCGTCGCCGTCGATGTAGGTGATCTTCGAGGTGGTGGAGCCGGTGTTGGTGAAACCCGGATCCAAGGTGATCACGCCCAGCGTGGTCAGCAGCTTGGAGATCTCCATGCCCGAGGCGCCCTCGGTGGCCGGGATCACCTTGAGCTCCAGCTGCTCGCCGCCGAACTCCAGCGAACCGGTGGCCGGGGCCGCGATGGTGGCCTCGGTGGGCGGCAGGAACTGGATGGTGCCGGTCGCCTCGGCGGACCCGGGCGGGTTGACCGGGTTCGGGGCGGCGTCGGTGCTGGTCATCGCGGTCATTCGCCTCTCGTTCGGGTCAGATGGCAACGGCCAAGCAGGCCAGGTGGGGCTGCGGCGGGCACGTCGAAGGTGGCGCTCGTGGTGACGAGATTACTGGTCGGAACGGGTGCCCCGAGCCGCGGGCGGCCCCACGACCTCCCGTCCGCGGGCCTGCCGACCACCTTTACCCGGCAGTAACCTGGATGTGACGCAGCAGACATTCCCGGCGCCGGTTCCCGCCCGGCCGTGAACGTCGTCGCTGGTCCGGCCGGCAATGGTGCCGGCCGCCGGCTCACGGAAGGTCAGTGACGAGGTATGAGCGAGGCTCGCCGAGCGAATCATGAACACGGCGACGTCGGTCCGATCAGGGGCGCGAAGCCTGCGAGCGCCCCGACGGGAGCGATGTCATGGGTCTGAGCCTGGCGGCGATCCTGTCCGAATCGGCGACGCGGTACCCCGACCGCACGGCGGTCGTGATGGGTCCACAGCGGATCAGCTACGCCGGGCTGTGGGAGGAGTCACGCCGGTACGCGGCCGTGCTGCGTGAGCAGGGGATCGGACCGGGTGACCGGGTGGCGCTGTTGGTGCCGAACGTCACCGATTTCCCCCGCGCCTACTACGCCGTGCTCTCCCTCGGGGCCGTCGTGGTCCCGGTGCACGCGCTGCTAGTGGCCCGGGAGATCGGATTCGTGCTCACCGACTCCCAGGCCAAGCTGCTCATCGCGGCCGGCCCGCTGCTCGAGCAGGGCGTGCCGGGGGCCCGCCAGGCCGGGGTGCCGGTGCTCGCCCTGCTGGCCGGTCCGGACGGCGTGCCCCGGCTGGACGAACTGGCCGCGTCGGCCGAGCCGATCCGGGCCTACGTCGAGCGCGAGCCCCAGGACGAGGCCGTGATCCTCTACACCTCCGGCACCACGGGGGCGCCCAAGGGGGCCGTCCTGACCCAGCTCAACATGACGATGAACGCGATCATGAGCGCGTCCAACGTGCTCGACCTGACCGTCGACGACGTCATCCTGGGCTGCCTGCCGCTGTTCCACTCGTTCGGCCAGACCTGCGCGATGAACGCCGGCTTCTACGCGGGCAGCACACTGGTGCTGCTGCCGCGGTTCGACGGCGCCTCCGCGCTCGACCTGATCATCAACGAGAAGGTCAACGTGTTCGAGGGCGTGCCGACGATGTACATCGGGCTGCTCGCCGCCGCCCGGGACGACGAGCGGCGGCCGGCGCTGCGTCGCGCGGTCTCCGGCGGGGCGAGCCTGCCGGTCGCCGTGATCGACGCGTTCAAGCGCGTCTTCGGCGCCGACATCTACGAGGGCTATGGGCTGTCCGAGACCTCGCCGGTGGCGACCTTCAACCAGGCGGTCTTCGGCCGCAAGCCCGGCACGGTCGGCCGGCCGATCTGGGGGACCGACGCCGAGATCGCCGATCCGGCGATCGACGACCGGATCGAGCTGCTGCCGCAGGGTCAGGTCGGCGAGGTGGTGCTGCGCGGGCACAACATCTTCGCCGGCTACCTGAACAATCCCGAGGCGACCCGGGCGGTCCTGGTCGACGGCTGGTTCCGCTCGGGCGACCTGGGCAGCAAGGACGCCGACGGCTTCCTGTCCATCGTCGACCGGAAGAAGGACCTGATCATCCGCGGCGGTTTCAACGTCTACCCGCGCGAGGTCGAGGAGGTGCTGGCCGGTCACCCCGGGGTCGCCCAGGTCGCCGTCGTGGGCGTGCCGGACGCCACCCACGGCGAGGAGATCTGCGCCGTCGTCGTGCGCTCGCCCGAGGGGCAGGATCTGTCCGCCGCCGATCTGACCGCCTGGTCGGCGCAGCGGCTGGGCAAGCACAAGGTGCCGCGGCGGGTCGAGTTCGTCGAGTCCCTGCCGCTGGGGCCGAGCGGCAAGATCCTCAAGCGGGAGCTGGTCAAACAGCTCTGATCCCTCGGTCGGGGAGCGAAGGACCAGGACCGACCCGGGCCGGCCGGGGGTACGTATCTTCCGCTCCGGCCCGTCCTCCTGAGGTGGTCGCGGGTCCGCCCGCCCGGTCACGGGTGGGCGGGTCCGCTCTCCCAGCGATCATTCCCGACGGAGGAATCATGCGTATATCGGCTCGATCGGCGGTCACGGCCGCGGCCTCGGCCGGCCTGTTGTTCATGCTGGCGGCGTGCGGCAGCACCGCCGGCGGCACCGCGGCGGTCGGCGACCCCGCGGCCGCCGCCGGCGCCACCACCAGCGCCTCCACCTCGACCCGCACCACCGCCCCGACGACGACCTCCCCGCGGACCACCACGCCGACGTCCGGGCGGACGACCACCTCGAGCAGCACCCCGAGCGACCTGACGCTGGACAGCGGGGTGACCATCGAGGAGCTCAAGGGCGACATCGACGGCGCCCAGACGATCGTCGACGGCTTCTGGACCACCCACTGGTCCGACTACTTCACCGGCTCCTACGTCCCGCCCACCGTGGTCGGTCTGTACGACGGGACCGACCCGGACACGGCGCCCGAGTGCGACGGCGAGCCGCTCGAGGCCTACAACGCGTTCTACTGCCCGGGCAACGACTCCGTCGCCTGGGACGCCAGCCTGCTGGTGGAGGGGGCCGACCGGATCGGCGACTCCTGGGTGTACCTGGTGATCGCGCACGAGTGGGGACACGCCATCCAGGCCCGCCTCGACGGCACCCTGGTGGCGCAGGCCGACGAGCTGCAGGCCGACTGCCTGGGCGCGGCCGCGCTCTACGGGGCGGCCGCCGACGGCACCCTCACCTTCGACATGGGCGACGAGCAGGAACTGGTGACCTCGCTGTCCGCGCTGGCCGACCAGATGCCGTGGACGATGACCTCCGACCACGGTGACGCGTTCCAGCGCGTGCAGTGGTTCACCCTGGGCCGCAACGGCGGCGTCAACGCCTGCCTGGACGTGCTGACGGACCCGTCGGCGTCGACGGCGCCCAGCACCATCGACGTCTCGCCGACCGACGTCCCGCCGCCCACCGGGGGCGGCGCCCCGCCGACCGCCTGAGGCGTCGCCCGGCCTTCTTCACGAGACACCCACGCCGATGTCCCCGGCGTGGGTGTCCGTGCGTGGCACCCTCGGACCGGAGTTGAACCGAAACGAGGGATGCATGCGCTCGCGTCTACTGGTCGTCGGGGCCGTCCTGGGCCTGACCGTCGTCACCGGGGTCCTGATCTACCAGGGCAACACGGAGAAGGCGACGGCCTCCTCCGCGGCGTCCACGACGTCCGGCGCCGCCTACGCGCAGGACACCGACGACCCGACCATCCCGGCGGTCACCGCGCCGGGGCAGCGGCCGCCGACCAACGTCCCGATGACCAAGCTCGAACCGGGGGACACCCCGCCGCAGTTCATCATCTTCTCGTTCGACGGCGCCGGATCCCATCAGCGGTGGAACGAGTTCATGTCGGTGGCCGACGAGTCGAACTCGCGGTTCACCGGCTTCCTGTCCGGCATCTACCTGCTCGGCGACGAGGGCAAGTACGCCGGCGCCTACACCGGCCCGGGGCACAAGACCGGCGCCGCGGCGATCGGGTACGGCGGGCCGGAATCGGAAATCGTCACGGAGGTCAACGATCTCAACACGGCCTACATGAAGGGCCACGAGATCGGCACCCACTACAACGGGCACTTCTGCGACGACGCGCCGCCCGGCGGCAACCAGTGGACCACCGCCGACTGGAACAGCGAACTCGACCAGTTCTACACCTTCGTCACGGACTGGAAGAAGATCAACGGCTACACCGACGCCCCGGACCTGATCGTGCCGCCGGACTCCATCAAGGGCGGCCGCACCCCGTGCCTGACCGGCTCGCTCGACACGCTGATCCCGGCGTGGAAGAAGCACGGGATGACCTACGACTCGTCGATGCCCGCGCCCCGCAACGGCATCTACTGGCCGCAGAAGATCGACGGCATCTGGGAGTTCTACATGCCGCAGGTCTACTCGCCCGGCTTCGAGGGCATGACCACGGCGATGGACTACAACTTCTGGGCCAAGTTCAACGGCGCCCGGGACGAGCCGGACACGGCCCCGGAGCTGCGCTCGATCGTCAAGGGCACCTACGAGTACATGTTCGACCAGGCCTACAACGGCAACCGGGCGCCGATCCTGATCGCCAACCACTTCAACAAGTGGAACGGCGACTCGTTCAACCCGCCGGCCATGGACTTCATGAAGGAGAAGTGCGGCCAGCCGGACGTGTACTGCGCCACCTACCAGGACGTCATCGCCTGGATGGAGATGCAGGATCCGGCCGTGCTGCAGGAATTGCTCGACCGGGCGCCGGTGGCGGCCAAGGCGCCGGACGCCTGACGCCCCTGCGGGGCCGCCCGGGGTTCGCTGATCAAACCCGGGCCGAACCGGACATCGAACCGGCGGTGGCGCGGGATTGATCAGCGAACCGGGGTCGGGCGGGCCGTTACGCCTCGTGCCGGTCGGCGTTGGCGTGGATCGCGTCCCGGAGCCACTGGGCCAGCCCCGGGGCGAGCACCTCGTACGTCCGGGTGAACCGCTCGTCGGCGACGTACATGTCACCCAGGCCGCGGTGCATGCCGTACCCGCAGTCGTAGAACGTCTCGATCGAGGTGCGGTGCTCCTCGGCCAGGTCCATCGCCTCGACGCTGTCCGGGGCCGCCCCGCCGGTCATCGCGGCGGCCAGCCGGACGTGTACTGCGCCACCTACCAGGACGTCATCGCCTGGATGGAGATG
>NZ_JBMDXT010000260.1:0-9896 GCF_048594475.1 Nakamurella sp.
GCGGCGATGATGTCGTCCGACAGCGGGACGGTGCCCGCGGAACCCTGGGTCTCGACCTGAACCTCGTGACCGAGATCCTTACCGGTCTGCTCGAGGTTCTCCGCGGCCATGTACGTGTGCGCGATGCCCGTGGGGCATGACGTGACGGCGACGAACTTCATCAGCCACCCACCTCCGACTGAACGTAGGACGCCACCGCAGCCTCGTCGGCGGCGTCGATGATGGTCTGGCGGAAGGCGGGACGAACCAGCCGGCGGGCCAGCGCCGCCAGGATGGTCAGGTGCTCGGAACCGCCACCGGCCGGGGCGGCGATGAGGAACACCAGCGTCGCCGGGCCGTCGGGGGCGCCGAAGTCGACGCCGCCGGGAACCCGGGCCAGCCCGAGCGAGGGCACGGTCACGTGCTCGGAACGGGCGTGCGGCAGGCCGATACCGCCCGGCATCCCGGTGGCCATCTGCGCCTCGCGGGCGGCGACGTCCTTCAGGAAGCCCTCCAGGTCGGTCACCCGGCCGGCGGCCTGCAACTTCTCGGCGATCTGCCGAGTCGCGTCCGCCTTGTCGGAGGCGACAAGGTCCAGGACGACGAGTTCGGGGGTGATCAGGTCGGTCATGAGGCGACGTCCTTCACTGCTTGGAGGGGATCGGGATCGGCGACGACGCGGACTGCGTCGGCGCAGGCTCGGGTGTCTTCGGGGCCGGGGACGGTGGACCCGGGCTGCAGGCAGGCCGCCCGCCCCCAGGCCACCGCGGTGGCCAGTCGTTGAGCGGGGGTTCCGGTCGCATGGATGTAACCGGAGAGCGTGCAGTCACCGGCACCGACGGTGCTGCGTGGCACCAGCGGGGGACCGCCGGCCCACCAGGAGCCCTGCTCGGTGATCAGCAGGGCGCCGTGGCCACCCATGCTGACGAGCAGTTCTTTCGTGCCCTTGGCGCGCAGGTCGCGGCCGGCCTGGACGACGTCGCCGACGGTGGTCAGCTCGCGCCCGAGGATCTCTTCCAGCTCCTCGAGGTTGGGCTTGATGACCGTGGCGCCGGCGTCGATGGCCGCGGCCAGGGCCGGGCCGGAGGTGTCGATGGCGACCGGCACCCGGGCGGCGACCGCGAGCGCGGCGACCCGGGCGTAGAAGTCGTCCGGCACCCCGCCCGGCAGGCTGCCCGCGGCGACCAGCCAGGACGGCCGCGGGGCCAGGTACTCCTCGACGGCGTTGAGCAGCGCGGCCAGCTCGACCGGCGACAGGGTGGCGCCGGGCTCGTTGAGCTTGGTCGTGGTGCCGTCCTGCTCGACCACCGCGATGTTGGTCCGGATGCTGCCGGCGATCGGCACCGGGACGGTGGTGACCTTCTGCGGCTCGAGCAGGGCGATCATCCGTTGGGCGTCGGCGCCGGCCGGCAGGATCGCGATCGTGCGATGGCCGTGCTTGGCCAGCACCCGGGCGACGTTGACGCCCTTGCCGCCGGCCTCGACCAGCGCGGTGGAGGTCCGCTGGACCTCACCCCGCTCGAGGGCCGGGATCTCGACCGTGTGGTCGATGCTCGGGTTCGGGGTCAGGGTGACCACGGATCCCGGACGGGTGGCTTCGGTCATGCGCGCACGACCTCCACTCCCGCGTCGTGGATCTCTTGGGCCATGTCGGCATCCACCTCGCTGTCGGTGATGAGTGTGTCGACCTCGGATAGGTCGGCCACGTGGGCGAACTCGTCCCGGCCGACCTTGGTGTGGTCGGCCAGGACGACGGTGCGGCGGGCGGAGGCGATCAGCGCGTGCTTGACGGCCGCCTCCGCCAGGTCGGGGGTGGTGAGCCCGCGGGCGGTGCTGATGGCGTTGGTGCCGGCGAAGGCGACGTCGGCCAGGACGCCGCGATAGCCGGTCTGGGCCCAGCTGCCGACCGCGGCCAGCGTGCCCTGACGGACCTGGCCACCGACCAGCAGCAGGGTGATCTGCGGCCGATCGGCCAGCATCGCGGCGATCGGCAGGGCGTGCGTGACGACGGTGAACCGGCGGTCCGCGGGGAGGATCTCGGCCAGCCGCGCGGTGGTCGTGCCGGCGTCGATGATGATCGAGCCGCCGTCGGGCAGCTGGTCGAGCGCGGCCTTGGCGATCCGCTCCTTGAGCTCGGCGTTCTGCCCGGTGCGCTGGGCGACCGGCAGCTCCAGACCCAGCCGCTCGACCGGGATCGCGCCGCCGTGCACCCGGCGCACCAGACCCTGGCGTTCGAGCTCGTTGAGGTCGCGACGGATCGTCTCCGGCGTGACGTCGTAGGTCTCGGCCAGCTCGTTGACGTCGACCCGACCCACCGAACGGGCGTGGCCGAGGATGGCCTGCTGCCGTTCCGGTGCGTACATGTCGACTCCACTGTCGGGTGGGGGCCTGGTGGCCCGTTGCCTGCTAAATCGTGGTCCGCAATCCCGGAATCTGCGAGTCGGGAGGGAATCCTGCCCGGATCTGCGCTGAAGGCTCCGTGTGATGACGGTTACGAGTATGACCCCCATGCGACCGCCATGTCAACACACTCGGAAACATTCGGATTCATTCGGGACCAAAGTCCTGCCCGAGTGTGCCCGTTTGGGCCGTGGGCGGCCGATCGCCCGGTGCGGCGGTCCGGTCGACTCAGGCAACCCCTAGCCCAGGAGCGCGCCGGATCGGGCGCGACCGGCGGATCGTGACCGGATCGATGCCAACCCTGGACCCGAGCTTGAGGTTCGTCTCGATCGGGTCTCGATCGTGGGACAATGGCCGGGCCATGCCTGCCTCGTTGCCACTCGTGTTCACCGCGCCCCGCCGTGGGCGGCCGCCGACCCATCTGGCCGATCTCGATCCGACCGAGCGCCGGGCCGCGGTCAAGGCCGCGGGGCAACCCGAGTTCCGGGCCACCCAGCTGGCCCAGCACTACTTCGGCGGCCTGACCCGCGACGCCTCGGACATGACCGATCTGCCGGCGGCCGGCCGCGCGGAGTTCGTCGACGCGCTGCTGCCGGAGCTGCTCACCGAGGTCCGGTCGCTGGCCTGCGACGACGGGTCGACCCGCAAGACGCTGTGGCGGGCCCACGACGGCACGCTGATCGAGTCCGTGCTGATGCGGTACCCGGACCGGATCACCCTGTGCGTCTCGTCGCAGGCCGGCTGCGGGATGGCGTGTCCGTTCTGCGCCACCGGACAGGGTGGACTGCAGCGCAACCTGTCCACCGCCGAGATCGTGGAACAGGTCCGGTTGGCCGCCCGGATGGCCCGTGACGGTGCCCTCGGCGCCCCGGGCCGGCTGTCGAACGTGGTCTTCATGGGCATGGGCGAGCCGCTGGCCAACTACAACCGCGTGCTGGCCGCGGTGCGGGCCATCGTCGCCGCGCCGCCGGCCGGTCTGGGCATCTCGGCCCGGTCGGTGACGGTGTCGACGGTGGGCCTGGTGCCGGCGATCCGGCGGTTGACCGAGGAGAAGCTGCAGGTCCGGCTGGCGGTCTCGCTGCACACCCCGGACGACGAGCTGCGCGACACGCTCGTGCCGGTCAACGAGCGGTGGAAGGTCGCCGAGGTGCTGGAGGCGGCGCGGGGGTACGCGGACACCACCGGGCGCCGGGTCTCCATCGAGTACGCGCTGATCCGGGACATCAACGACCAGCCCTGGCGGGCCGATCTGCTCGGGTCGCTGCTGCGGCAGCATCTGGGCCCGCTGGTGCACGTCAACCTGATCCCGCTCAACCCGACGCCGGGGTCGAAGTGGGACGCCTCGCCCCGGCCGGTGCAGGACGAGTTCGTCCGGCGGGTCCGTGCTCAGGGGGTGGCCTGCACCGTGCGCGACACCCGCGGTCAGGAGATCGCGGCCGCCTGCGGTCAGCTCGCGGCCGAGGGCGTCGCGCCGGCCTGACGGGGTTCCGCCGCCTGACGTGGCTCCGCCGGCCTGACCGGGATCGGACCCTCCGCCGCCCTCTGCCGTTCCATGGACCGAGCGGGCCGCACCCGCGATCGAGCGATGGACGGGCCGCCGCTGCGCCGGGTCGGGCCCGGCCCGCATGCGACGCAAAAACGACGACACCCGCGACCGTTGCCGGCCGCGGGTGTCGTTTCGTGCAGGTGCCGCCTAGAGCGGCGTGACCTGGGTGGCCTGCGGGCCCTTGGTGCCCGCGGTCACGGTGTACGAGACCTTCTGGTTCTCCTCCAGCGAGCGGTAGCCGCTGGACTGGATCTCCGAGTAGTGCACGAACACGTCAGGTCCGCTGTCGTCCGGGCTGATGAAGCCGAAGCCCTTTTCCGCGTTGAACCACTTGACGGTTCCCTGTGCCATGAATGCTCCCTGCTGGATGTGCGAAGCGCGACACTCTTGCGCCGCGCGGCTAGCCGACGATTTCGTCTTCTTCGTCGGAGTACACCCACGGAAGGCCAAGAATCGTGGTGATCCACCGGGCCCGTGAGAGGGTCGATGGAAGCCAACCGGGATCAGTATCTCACACCGAATCGCGATGTGTCATCTGCGGAGCGTGTCGCCGCCGAGGTCGCTGGATCGGCCCCGGGGGCGATGGCCCGAGTCCGCCGTGCCTATCCGCTCAGGCGCGCCCACAGCCGTGGGAAACGCTGGGAGAACCACTCGTCGTCGTCCTCCGGAAAGGGAGCGCCGGATGGGTCCTGCGGACCCGGATCGTAGGGCGCGGACAGGCCACGCCGGCCCATCTCTTCGACGGCGACGGAGGCGTAGAACTCGGCCAGACCCATGTCCTCCAGATCGGGGCGCCACGTCAGATCGACCATGCTGTCCGGTTCGGCGAGCGCTCGCACATAGATGTCGCGTCCGTGCGCGATCAGCCAGCTGCGGAAGTCCTCGAACCCGTCGTCGCTCATGCCGCCCTGGATGAGGTACCCGGCCGCCCAAAGGTCCCAGGAGTACGCCCGGTCCCGCGCCGCCCGGAAGTGCCCGTCAAAGGCGAGGAGTTCCTGGTCCGACAGCCCGTGAACCACGACCGACAGTTGATTCAACATGTCCGGATCGAGTCCGACGCCGCCGCCCCGCGATCGTTCGACGATCGCCCAGAACTCGTCCTCGGTCATTGTTGTTGCTCCGGATCGAAGTAGACCCGTCGGTCAGGCGCAGCGAGCACCCACGGCCGGACGGCGCAGCCAACGGATTCCACGGCCAGCGTCTCCCATGGGCCGTCCTTGACCCGGCCTCGCTCCGACGGGCCGGGCCGGGCCGGACGCAGGCGCAGGGCGGGGACGCGGTGACGCGACGTGCGCCGTGGTCGCCCCGGTCGGCCACCGATGGCGGCGGCCCGGATCGCGAAGCATCCGCGCAGCCGTCAGGGGCGCCGGCGCCGCTCCCGCTTGATCGCGAACTCACCGGCGACGATCCAGATCGCCATCAGCGCGGCGATCGTGACCAGCCAGTACTCCTCGACGTTGGACTCGTGGTTGCCGAAGAAGGCCAGCAGCAGCAGGCCGACGACGCCGAGCCAGAGCAGGATGCGGGATCCGCGCGGGGCGATCTTCTCGCGGAACGAGCCGTGCCAGCCCCACTCCTCGCTCGGCGCGTCCGGGTTGTACGCGACCACGGCGCCGTGCTGGGTGGTGGCGATCTCCGAACCGCCGGGGGCAGCGCCGTGCGGCTCGATGGTGGTGCCGGCCATGGGCCCTCCCGTGCTCGGTGGAGTCGGCTCTTCGGCGTCCATCTTGACATGACGGGGGCGCCCGGGCCGCGTGGGGTGGCGCGGACGGCGGGTCAGGAACCGGGGGTGCGGGTCAGATCCAGATGCGCCTGGACGGTCCGCTCACCGTCGGTCGTCACGGCCGCGATGTCCAGCACGGCCTGGGTGGCGCTCACCCATCCGGTGACAGTCGCGCCGCGGGCCAGCGGCCGCGGCAGGCGGACGCCGTTGCCGGTCTCGCAGGGCAGCAGGTCGGTCTCCGAATCGACCAGCAGGTTCGGTGGCAGCGCGCCGCCCAGCGGCTGGTCGTCGGCCAGTGTGGCCGTGATCGAGGTGCGGTCCGGGGTGGCCGGGTCGGCGGCGGTGTCGACCACCCAGGTGCGGCGGATCGAGCCGTCCCGGCTGCTCGAGGTCGAGTAGAGCGACAGGCCCGGTACGTCGGTGGAGGTGATGCCGAGCGTCATCGACACCGGCCCGGCCGGTACCGGCGGCACGGCCGTGGTCGGGCTCGGCGCCGGAGTGCCCACCACCGGGTCGACCTGGTCCGGGGTGCCTCCCGCCGGGTCGGCCGCCGGTCCCGCATCAGGGCCGGCGGGCGACCCGCCGGTCACGCCGCCCGGGACGGCCGATGCCGATGACCCCGCGGACCCGCTGGCCCCGGCGGGCGTCGATGCGGGGACCGTCGCCGGTGCGGTCGGCGAGACCTGCAGGGCGAACTGGGCGGGCCGGGTGTAGAACGACGTGCCGCCGGTCTCGGCACACTTGCCCTGCACGGTGATCGTCATGTCGGCGGTCCCCGTCCACGCCGCCGGCAGGTCAAGGCCCGACCCGGCCAGCACGACCGGCGTCGTGGTCGGGCCGGCGGTACCCGAGGCGGAGGCGGACGGTCCGGCGGTCGCGGACGCGTCCGGGCCCGCCGACGGCGCGCCCGACCCGCCGGCCGTGCCGTTGGCCGATCCACCGTCCGATGCGCCCGCCGACCCGCCGTCCGAAGCACCCGCGGAGGGCGCCGGCGACTCCGACGAACCGCCGGCCGACGAGGGGCTCTGACCGGTGATCTCGATCAGCCCGACGACCACCAGCACGGAGGCCAGCAGCGCGGCCACCATGATCCCCACCACCCAGCGTGTGCTGGTCGTGGGACGGGCGGCGGCCATCCAGCCAGTATGTGCGGTTCCGGCACCCGGGCCGAACCCCGTGCTCACGAAGATCCCACGGTGCGCGGACGGCGGGACCCCAGATCCGGCGAGGGGCGGGGGAGAATGGTCCGGTGACCGACCACCACCCGTCCCCGCCGCCTCCGGGCGGCCCCCGCGCGGCCGCTCCCCGCCGGGTGATCGTGCTCGGATCGACCGGGTCGATCGGCACCCAGGCCCTGGAGGTCGTTGCCGCGCACCCCGACCGGTTCGAGGTCGTCGGGCTGGCCGCCGGCGGCGCGAACGCCGACCTGTTCGCCGCGCAGGCGGCCGCCCATCCGGGCGCCGTCCTGGCCTCCGCGCGCCGGGTGGAGATCCCCGGCCGGCGGGTCCTGGACGGCCCCCGCGCCGCGACCGACCTGGTCGAGCAGGTCGAGGCGGACGTCGTGCTCAACGGGATCACCGGCTCGATCGGGCTGGAGCCCACCCTGGCCGCCCTGCGGGCCGGCCGGTCGCTGGCGCTGGCCAACAAGGAGTCCCTGGTCGCCGGCGGGACGCTGGTGACGCGGGCGGCCGCGCCGGGGCAGATCGTGCCGGTCGACTCCGAGCACAGCGCGCTGGCCCAGTGCCTGCGCAGCGGCGCCCCCCACGAGGTCGCCCGGCTCGTGGTCACCGCCTCCGGCGGGCCGTTCCGCGGCTGGTCGCGGGAACGGGTCGCCGGGGTCACCGTCGAGCAGGCGCTGGCCCACCCGACCTGGGCCATGGGACCGGTCGTCACCATCAACTCGGCGACCCTGGTGAACAAGGGGCTGGAGGTCATCGAGGCCCACCTGCTGTTCGACATCCCGTTCGACCGGATCGACGTCGTGGTGCACCCGCAGTCGGTGATCCACTCGATGGTGACCTTCGTCGACGGGTCGACCATCGCCCAGGCCAGCCCGCCGGACATGCGGTTGCCGATCGCGCTGGGGCTGGGCTGGCCGGACCGGCTCGATCCGGTCGCCCGGGCCTGCGACTTCGGCTCCCCGACCGCGTGGACGTTCGAGCCGGTGGACCGCGCCGTGTTCCCGGCCCTGGACCTGGCCTACGCGGCCGGCCGGGCCGGCGGCACCGTGCCGGCCGCCTTCAACGCCGCCAACGAGGAGGCGGTCGAGGCATTCCGTCACGGTCGGGTGGGTTTCACAGGCATCTCCGACCTGCTGGCAGGCATCCTGGATGAGGCCGACCAGGCGCGGAGCAACCCGCGCGACGTGCACGACGTCTGGGCCACGGAGGACTGGGCCCGGCAACGGGCCCGGGAGATCATCGCCCGCTCGACCGTCCGGGTCGGGGCGGGCCCGGCACCGGTGGTGGCCACCGGGAGAACAGGGCTCTAGCCATGTGGACCGTCATCGGCATCGTCGCGTTCCTGCTGGCGCTGCTGTTCTCCATCGCCTGGCACGAGGCCGGGCACCTGACGTTCGCCAAGCTCTTCGGCGTCCGCACCACCCAGTACATGGTCGGGTTCGGCCGGACGATCTGGTCCCGGCAGGTCGGCGAGACCGAGTACGGATTCAAGGCCATCCCGCTCGGCGGCTACATCCGGATGATCGGCATGGTGCCGCCGGGCAAGGACGGCCGGCAGAAGATCACCACCACCGCGATGGGCGCCACCGGTTTCGTCCGCAACATCGTGGAGGAGACCCGGGCCGGCGACCGGTCCCAGGTCACCCCGGCCGACGACGGCCGGCAGTTCTACCAGCTGCACCCGGGCAAGCGCATCATCATCATGGCCGCCGGCCCGGTGATGAACCTGATCCTGGCCGTCGGCATCTTCGCCGTCCTGCTGGTCGGGGTCGGGGTCAAGGCCCCGAGCACGACGATCGCGCAGGTCAGCCAGTGCGTCATCCCGGCGGCCGCGGCCGGTCAGACCCAGCAGACGGCCTGCACGGCGGCGGATGCACCGACCCCGGCCGCCCAGGCCGGCCTGCTGCCCGGCGACACCATCACCGGCTTCGACGGCACGCCGGTGACGAGCTGGACCGACCTGACCGGGCTGATCGAGGGCGCCGCCGGCCGGACCGTGCAGCTCGAGTACACCCGCGACGGGCAGACGGCGATGGCCGCGGTGCCGGTCGTGGCGAACCAGAAGCCGGTCTTCGACGAGAACGGCAACCAGGTCGGGGTCAAGACGGCCGGCTTCCTGGGCGTCACGTCGCAGGCGGAGTACCAGCCGCAGTCCATCGGCACCGCGTTCACCTACACCGGCGAGTTCATCGGCCGGGCGGCCCAGGCGGTGGTGGCCATCCCGTCGCGCATCCCCGCCCTGTGGGACGCGATCTTCAACGGCCAGCAGCGCAGCCTGGACTCGCCCGTGGGCATCGTCGGCGCGGGTCGCATCGGCGGCGAGATCCTGGAGTCGGACCAGACGACCACGCAGGACAAGTGGGTGCTGTTCCTCCAGCTGGTCGCCGGCTTCAACATGAGCCTGTTCCTGCTCAACATGCTGCCGCTGCTCCCGCTCGACGGCGGTCACATCCTGGGCGCGGTCATCGAATGGGTCCGCAAGGGCTGGGCCCGGTTGCGCGGCAAGGCCGACCCGGGGCCGTTCGACGTGGCCAAGCTGATGCCGGTCGCCTACGTCGTGGCACTGTTGTTCATCGGGTTGACCGCGCTCACGCTGGTCGCGGACGTCGTCAACCCCGTCAAACTCTTCGGCTGAAACGGACAATGAACAGATGACATCTCCAGGGGCGACTTCCGTGGGCCTGGGCCTGCCGAGCATGCCCGCCGACCGCGTCGTGCCGGTTCTCGCGCCGCGCCGCAAGACCCGCCAGCTCGACGTGGGCGGCGTCGGCGTCGGCAGCGACCACCCGGTGTCGGTGCAGTCGATGACCACCACCGTCACCGCCGACATCAACGCGACGCTGCAGCAGATCGCCGAGCTGACCGCCTCCGGCTGCCAGATCGTCCGGGTCGCGGTGCCCAGCACCGACGACGCCGAGGCGCTGCCGATCATCGCCCGCAAGTCGCAGATCCCGGTGATCGCCGACATCCACTTCCAGCCCAAGTACGTGTTCGCCGCGATCGACGCCGGGTGTGCCGCGGTGCGGGTCAACCCGGGCAACATCAAGGCGTTCGACGACAAGGTCGG
>NZ_JBMDXT010000261.1:0-23525 GCF_048594475.1 Nakamurella sp.
GCCGGCGCTGACCGGGGTCGGCGCCCGGCGCGACCGGCGCAGCACGACGGCGCCGATCCCCACGTAGATCACGGCCAGCAGGTCCCAGACGGCCAGGTAGGCGAGTTCGTCCTCGTCGGCGACGAAGACGAAGCCCAGCCCGACCAGGATCAGCGCGATCTCGTGGAGACGGACCAGGCCGGCGGTCAGCAGGCGGGGGAGCCGCTGCGGCCTGCTCGCCCGGGTCGGTGTCGACACCCGATCACGGTGCCGTACCCGATCGCCGCGCCCGCGGCGGCACGCCGACCGGATCCCGTCCGGGTCGACGCGGATCCGCGCGGACCGGCGCGAGCCGGCCCGGATCCCGCCGTCCCGCCGTGGCTGCGCGACCCGGCGCCGGCCGGGCGGGCGAGGCCGCCCCGGATGCCTACAGGTACTGGCCCGACCCCGGCCCGGGGGACCCGGCTGCCTCCGCCCCGGAATGGCCCGGGGGGAGGCTGCGGCGCATCTGCTCCAGCTGGCTGCGGGCCGCCATCTGCTGGGCCACCAGCGCCGCCTGCAGCCCGTGGAAGACGCCCTCCAACCAGCCGACGAGCTGGGCCTGCGCGATCCGCAGCTCGCCCTCGCTGGGCACGCTGTCCTCGGTGAACGGCAGCGACAGCCGCTCCAGCTCGTCCCGCAGGTCCGGGGTCAGCCCGGATTCGAGCTCCTTGATCGACTTCTGGTGCACCTGCATCAGCCGGGCCCGGCTCGCCTCGTCCAGTGGCGCCGCCCTGACCTCCTCCAGCAACTGCTTGATCATCGTGCCGATCCGCATCACCTTGGCCGGTTCGCCGATGGCGTCGGCCGGGTCGACGGGCCCGTCGCCCTCGGCCGGCGGGGCCGCGCCGTCGGGCTGGGTCCCCGGGCCCGGCACGTCGGCGTACCCGACCGGCTGCCCGTCGGGGCCGATCACCACGACCCGCTGCCCTTGCGCTTCACTCATCATCGATCTCCTCGGCTCTTGTCTTCCCGGTCCGGCGTGTGGCTCAGTACCCCGTCGGCGGGCTCCGACACGCCCGCGCCGCCCGGCGCGCGGAGCAGCACCTTCCCGACGTGGCCGCCCTCGGCCACCCGGCGGTGCGCCCGGGCGGCGTCCGGCAGATCGACCACCGAGTCGATGACCGGCCGGACCGCACCGCGGGCGATCAGTGGCCAGAGCTCGGCCCGCACCCGGGCGACGATCTCCGCCTTCGAGCCGGGACCGGTGGCGGGCCGGGACCGCAGCGTCGTGCCGATGACGCCGCCGCGCCGCCGCATCAACGCGTTGATGTCGAGCTCGGCCTTGCTGCCGCCCTGCATGCCGATGATGACCAACCGGCCGCCGTCGGCGAGCACCGCGATGTTGCGGGCCAGGTACTTGGCACCGATGACGTCCAGCACGATGTCGGCCCCCCGCCCGCCGGTGGCCGCCGGGAGGGCGGTGACGAAGTCCTCGGCGTGGTAGTCGATCGCGATGTCGGCACCCAGCTCGCGGCAGCGTTCCAGGGTCGCCGGCCGGGACGCGGTGATCGCGACCGTGGCGCCGAGCTGCTTGGCCACCTGGATGGCCATGGTGCCGATCCCGGAGCCGCCGCCGTGGATGAGCACCGTCCGGCCGGCCTGCAGGCCGGCCGTCATGACCAGGTTCGACCACACCGTGCAGGCGACCTCGGGCAGACCCGCGGCCTCGACCAGGTCGACCCCGTCCGGCACCGGCAGGACCTGCCCGGCCGGGACGGCCACCCGCTCGGCGTACCCGCCGCCGGCGAGCAGGGCACAGACCTGGTCGCCGACCGTCCAGCCGGTGACGTCCCGGCCCACCGCGGCGACGGTGCCCGAGCACTCCAGGCCCAGGATCGGCGACGCGCCCGGCGGAGGCGGGTAGTGACCGGCGGCCTGGAGCAGATCGGCCCGGTTGACCGCGCTCGCCGCCACGTCGATCAGCACCTCGTCCGCGGCCGGCTCCGGGTCCGGCACCTCGGTCCAGGTCAGCTCGGCCGGCGAACCCGGATGCTCGACGACGATCGCCTTCATTCGCCCGAGGGTAGCGACCGGGCCTGCCCGCCTCCTCGGGTGCCCACCGGGTGGATCACGGGTCGGTGGCGACGACGATCAGGGTTCGGTCACCGCCGTTCGAGTTGTGGGCCGCGCGACGACCCGGCACGCTGCGTGACGTGAGCTCGACGCCACCCCCGTTGGCCGCCTACTGGCCGCTGTTCGGCCTGCGCCTGGCCACGCCGCGGCTGATGCTGACCCCGCTGCAGGACGCCGACCTGCCCGAGATGTGCGAGCTGATCCTGGCCGGCATCCATGACCGGGCCGTGATGCCGTTCCAGGTCCCGTGGACGGACGCGCCGACGGAGGAGCTGGCCGAGAACGTGCTGCGGTTCCACTGGGCCCGGCGGGCATCCAGCACTCCCGACGACTGGTCGGTGATGTTCATGGTCCGCCGTCGCGGGGTGCTGGTCGGGCTGCAGGAGCTGCAGGGGACGGACTTCGCCGTCACCCGGACCGTGAGCACCGGCTCCTGGCTGGGGCGCACCCACCAGGGGCAGGGGATCGGCACCGAGATGCGCTCCGCGGTGCTGCAGTTCGCTTTCGACCACCTGCGGGCCGACCGGGCGGACACCGGGGCGTTCACCGACAACGCGGCCTCCCTGGCGGTCTCCCGCAAGCTGGGCTACCGGCCGGACGGCACGCAGGTTCGGCAGCGGCGGCCCGGCGAGCGGGCCGTCGAACAGCGCCTGACGGTCGACCGGGCCTCCTTCGTTCGCCCCGATTGGATGGTGCAGCACCGGGGCCTGCCGGCCTGCCTGTCCGCGTTCGGGCTCTGACCGGCCGCCGGCCGGCCCGATGGCGCCCCGATGGCGCGGAGCGTCACCCCGCGACGGCGGCGAAGCCGTTGACGGCGACCACGACGCCGAGCACCACCAGCACGATGCTGACGATCGTCGGGCTGTGCGAGGTCATCCAGCGGTCGGCCGCGGCCAGCCGCTCGTCGGCGCGCTCGCCCAGCACGACGGTCGCGATGACGGGCGCGGCGACCCCGAGGCTGCCGACCACGGTGAAGACCAGCAGGGCCGTGATCTGCTGGGCCGGAACCGGCGTCGCCTCCCCGATCGCGGTCGCGCCGGCCACCACCAGCACCAGGTTCTTCGGGTTCAGCGTGGCCAGCAGCAGCCCGAGACCGAACGACCGTCCAGCCGTCATCGACTCGACGCCGGCCAGCCAGCCCGGCGGTTCGGGGTCCGACTCACGCCGGTCGGTCCACCGCTTCAGTCCGAGCAGCACCAGCAGCAGGCCGATGACGATCTTGGCGTAGGCGAACCAGGTCGCGTTGCCCGACGGCAGCACCAGCACGTCGATCAGCGCCAGCACGACGCCGCCGACCAGCAGGATGCCCAGCACCCAGCCGAGCAGGAACGCCCGGGCGACCGCCGGTGGGCGCTTGGCGGCCAGCGCGACCGGGACGAGCACCACCGGAAGGGCCGCCAGCAGCAGCGCGACGGCCAGGGGGATCGCGATCAGGACGGCGGTCATGATCGGCTCGACGGGACCGGGGGCGTGCGCACGGGGGGAACCTAGCACCGCGAACCCGGCGGCCGGCGGGGGCGGGCGGCCCTGCCAGACTCGGCGGCGTGGATGCCAGCGGTCGGTCGTGGGGCGGCCTGGCGGACCGGGTTCCGGCGCCCGCCGTCTTCCTCACTTCGGGCCTGACCCAGTACGTCGGCGCGGCCCTGGCCGTCGGGTTGTTCGCCGTGCTGCCGGCCGCGTCCGTGGCCTGGTGGCGGATCGCCGTGTCGGCCGTGGTGCTGCTGGCCTGGCGCCGGCCCTGGCGGCAGGCCTGGACCCGGTCGGACCTGCTCGGGGCGGCCGCGTTCGGCGTCGTGCTGGCCACCATGAACGTGTCCTTCTACATCGCCATCGAGCATCTGCCGCTGGGCACGGCGGTGGCGATCGAGTTCCTCGGCCCGGTCGCGGTCGCCGGCATCACCGGCCGCGGCTGGCGGGACCGGGTCGGCATCGCCCTGGCCGCCGCCGGAGTGGTGCTGCTCGCCGGCGTCCAGCTCGACCAGGCCTTCACCCGCGACACGGTGATCGGGCTGGTCGCGATCACCGGCTCGGCAGTGTCCTGGGCCGGGTACATCCTGCTCGGGCGCCGGGTCGCGGTGCGGCGGGACGGGATCGCGTCGTTGGCCGTCGGGATGGCCGCCGGGACCGTGGTGTGGGCGCCGCTGGCCATCGGTACCGTCGCGCCGGTCGTCACCGACCCGGCGCGGGCGGCGGCCATCGTCGGGGTGGCGGTGTTGAGCTCGGTCATCCCGTACGTGCTCGAGCAGCTGGTGCTGCGACGCGTCACCGCCGCCCGGTTCGCCATCCTGCTGGCGATGCTGCCGGTGACCGCCGCGCTGATCGGGGCGCTGTTCCTCGGCCAGATCCCGACCGTCCTGGAGCTGGCGGGCATGGCGCTGGTCTGCGTGGCGATCGTGCTCTCCGGGCCGCGTCCGGCCGGTCCGGACGAACCGGAGAACCCGCTGCCGGCCTGATAGCCGGCGGTGACCCGGCGACGCTGATCAACTCGGCGTTCGCCCGGGCCGGAATGCGCCTGCCGCGCCGAGTTGATCAGCGGGGCGCGGGCAACCGGTCAGCCCAGGTCGTTGGTGTCGAAGGTGTTGCAGGACGCCGGGTCGCCCGAGCGGTACCCGGTGAGGAGCCACTTCTGCCGCTGCGCCGAGGTGCCGTGGCTGAACTGGGACGGGTCGACGGAGCGGCCGCCGAGCTTGCTCTGGATGTAGTCGTCGCCGATCGCCCCGGCGGTCTCGACGGCGTTGGCCAGGTCGGCGTCGGTGATCTCGGTGATCAGGACCTGCCCGTCCGCGCCGGGGACGGTGCTGGCGTGCTTGGCCCACACCCCGGCGTAGCAGTCCGCCTGGAGTTCCAGCCGCACGGACCCGGAGGTGGCGCCCGTCGCCGTGCCGACCCGGTTGCTGGTGCCCAGCAGGTTCTGCACGTGGTGCCCGTACTCGTGGGCGACCACGTAGGCCTGGGTGAACAGCGCGTCGTTGGCCCCGAACGTCGTCCGCAACTTGTTCCAGAAGCTCAGGTCGATGTAGACCTGCTGGTCGGACGGGCAGTAGAACGGCCCCATGCCCGACGAACCCTGCCCGCACCCGGTTCCGGTGGAGCCGCTGTAGAAGACGGTGTCGGCGTCCCGGTAGGTGCCCCCGGAGGCGGCGAAGGCATCGCCCCAGTACGCCTGGACCGAGTTGACGATGCCGACGACCGCGCAGTCGTCGTTGGTGTTCGCGTCGGCGCCGGTCCGGCAGCTGGCGGCCAGCTGGTTGTTGTCGACCGTGCTGTTGCCCGACGCGCCCTGCAGGATCCCGGGCGAGGCGGAGCTGCCCGACCCGCCCGACCCACCGCTGAACATGTAGAACAGCACGACCGCGACCAGGATCAGCAGGCCGAGCCCACCACCGCCGACGGCCAAACCGCCCCGGCCGCCCGGCAGGCCGCGCAGGCCGCCGCCGGAGAACCCGCCGCCGCCGCTACCGCGGCGATCCTGGACCTGTGAGGTGTCCAGGCGTGCGTTGGGATTGAACTTCATCGCGATCACCACCCGCAGGTCGAGATACCCGTTTGCACGGGCGGTGACTCACTTTAGGGGTGTCCTGGGCAATCCTGCTCCCGCGCCGCCGGGCGGGCCGCCCCGATCCGTGGCGGGGCGACCCGAAGAGGCCGCACCGGCGTCAGCGGCCGCGTTCGTCCGCGGTGGCGTCCGGCGGGCGGGGCTGCACGGGCACCCGGCGCAGCCAGAGGCGAATGCCCTGCCAGCGGATCAGCGCGCTGGTCCGCAGGGTGAGCAGGGGCCAGCGCAGCAGCGACCGGACCGCCGCGCGGGTGGTCAGCGGCTCGCCGGCGCCGGTCAGGGTGGCCACGAAGCGGGTGGTGCCGGCCTGACGGAGCGTCACTGTCACTGCGAGCCGCTCACCGGGCGGCGGCGTGCGCATCGTGTACACCCCGCCCATCGGCAGGAACGGCGAGACGTAGAAGGCCTTATCGACATGATCGGCGCCGTCGTCGTCGGGTCGCAGCAGGTACACGTGCCGCCCGCCGTACGTGTTGTGCACCTCGGCGATCACCGCGACCAGCTCGTCCGTGGCGCTGCCGTCGGCGCCGGCCGGCCCCGGGCCGCCACGCAGGCAGTAGAACACCGACAGCGGGTTGAACACGTGCCCGAACGTGCGCGGGCAGGTCAGCAGCAGGACCCGGTCGGCCGTCAGGCCGTGCTCGGCGAGCAGGTCCCGCGCGTTCCGGGCGATGGTCCGGTCGGGGTCACCCAGATGGTCGGCGGCCCGGAACTGCAGCAGAGGGCGCAGCGGCCGGGGCAGCACCGGCGGTCGATCGACGTCGATGAGCCACGCGCAGGTCCCGTACGCGAACCGCCGGTCCAGCCCGGCCGGCGCCGCCGCGAAGCGCCGGTGGGTGGTCCGGGCCCGGTAGATGCGCGGCTCGATCCGCCGCGGGACCGGCGCCGTCGCGCCCGTCCCGGCCGAACGGTCGGTCAGCGTCACCAGCCGCCGCCCAGCGACTCGGCGGCGCGGACCCCGGAGACGCAGCCGTCCTCGTGGAAGCCCCAGCCCTGCCACGCCCCGGCGAACGCGAGCCGGTCGGTGTTGATCAGGTGCAGTTCGCGCTGGGCGGCCACCGACGCCCGGGTGTAGCGGGGGTGCGCGTAGCTCATCCGGGCCAGCACCGTGGACGGGTCGACGGCCTCGTCGTCGTTCAGGGTGACGACGTAGTCGCGCCGGTCGTCGATGCGCTGCAGGCGTCCGATGTCGTAGCTGATCCGCACCTGCGCGGGTTCCTCCCGGCAGTGGTCCATCCGGTAGTTCCAGGACGCCCGGGCCCCGGCGGCCACCGGCAGCACCGACGAGTCGGTGTGCAGCAGGGCGCTGCTGGGCGGGTACTCGAACGCCCCGAGCAGCCGCGACTCGTCCGCCGTCGGCGCGGTCAGTAAGGCCAGGGCCTGGTCCGGGTGACCGGCCAGCACCACCCGGTCGAACCGGCGGACCACGTCCGCGTCGTCCCTGACCTCCACCGCGTCGGCCCGGCGGGTGACGGCCCGGACCGGGGTCGCGGTCAGCACCGCGCTCAACCCCTTGGCGGCCCGCTCGACGTACGACCGTGACCCGCCGACGACGGTGCGCCACTGCGGCGACCCGCTCACCGACAGCGCCCCGTGGTTCTCCAGGAACGTGAACAGATACCGGGCCGGGTACCCGCGCGCCCCCTCGAAGCCGCACGACCAGACCGCGGCGACCAGCGGCAACACGAAATGGTGGGCGAAGTAGTCGGTGAACCGTCCGCGGCGCAGGAACTCACCGAGGGTCAGCGTGTCGTCGCCCCCGGCCAGCACGGCCCGGGCCCGGCGGTGGAACACCGGGACCTGCGCGAGCATGGCCAGGTAGCGGGGACGGGCCAGCGAGCGCCGCTGGGCGAAGAGCCCGGGCCACCCGTTCGCGCCCGCGTACTCCAGCCCGCAGCCGCCGCACTGGACGCTCATCGACATGTCCGAATCCTGCGTGGCCACCCCGAGCTCGGCGAACAGCCGGAGCAGGGTGGGGTACGTCCGATCGTTGTGCACCAGGAACGCGGAGTCCAGCCCGACCACCCGCCCGTCGGTCAGCGCGACGTCGTGGGTGTGGGCGTGGCCGCCGAGCCGGTCGTCGGCCTCGAACAGGTGCACGTCGTACCGGCGCTGCAGCAGGTGCGCGGCGGTCAGCCCGGACACGCCCGACCCGACCACGGCCACCGTCGGGCGGCCGCTGGCGGCAGTGGCAGTCATCGAATCCGTCCTCTCGGGGATGCTCGTGAGGGGTTCGTCGCCGGACCCGGGCCGGCTGGGCCGGCCGTTCATCCCTACGGGCCATACCTCCGCGGCGGCTTCATCAGATCACAGTCCACGCCACGGGCGCGGCTCCCCGACGGCTCGGGCCGCCTCCGCCGGGCCAGTAGACTCCCGCCCGGAGGCGTGTCCGAGTGGCCGAAGGAAGCCGCCTTGAAAGCGGCCAGGTGTCAAAGCCTCGGGGGTTCGAATCCCTCCGCCTCCGCAGCGCCGGTCGGTCCGGCTATCCCGTCCGGCGATCCGGTCCGCGAGCGCCGGAGCCGTCAGTCGCCCGCCCAGATGAGCTGCCGGTAGAGCGCGTCCCCGCCGATGTCGACCAGGCCCAGTCCGAGCAGCCAGGTCAGCGTCGGCGATCCGTAGACCCCGGTGGCCCGGACGGCGTGGTCGCGGGCCGCCGCGGCCGCCAGCAGGGCGCGGGCCACCCGGCCGCCGATGCCCTGCCGCTGGCGATCGGGCCGGATGGCGATGTCCACCAGCACGATGGCCGGCCCGTCCGCCGCGTGCTCCTCGTCCAGGTCGAGCAGCAGCCGGCCCACGGTCTCGCCGTCCACGGCGATGCCCAGGTCCCGGCCGTCCGGGTGATCGGCGCCGAGTTCGCTGTACCGGCTGACCAGCTGGGCGTCGATCAGCTTGCCCAGCTTGGCGGCGCTCATCCGGGTATCGGCCCAGTCGTCGGCGAGCAGGGCGCGCAGGGCGTCGTCACCGACCCCGGCCCGGCCGTGCGGAACCGGCCAGGGGCCCGGGGTGACGGTCAGGGGCGGTTCGACGCGCGCGACGAGGTCCGTGACGACGGCGTCGAGCACGGCCGGCGGGGTGGCGGGGCGGCCAGACACACCAACGACCGTACGCAGCCGGAGCGCGATTCGCTCGTTGCCGTCGCGGGGGTCGTCCCTGATGATGGGCGGGTCCGACGATGATTGCTCACCGTAGTCATCCGGCTACCCGGCGAGAGGAATTGCCATGGAAGGCAGCGCTCCGGTTCCGCTTCCCTGCTCCACCACCTTCGACCTGCCCGGGTTCGAGGTCGAACGGAACATCGGCATCTGTTGGGGGCTGGTGGTTCGCAGCGTCGGCTTCGCCAAGGGCTTCACCGGTGGGTTCCGGTCGCTCAAGGCCGGCGAGGTGCCGCAGTACACCGAGGTCGTCGACTCCGCCCGGCAGACCGCGATGGAGCGGATGGCGGCCCACGCGCAGCAGCTCGGAGGCAACGCCGTCCTCGGCGTGCGCTTCGACTCGTCCGACGTCGCGGAGAACCTGGCCGAGGTGATCGCCTACGGCACGGCGGCGGTGGTGCGCCCGGCGACCGGTTCCTGACCCGGTCGATCGGCGACCGCCCGGGCGGCGGCGGGCCGGTCCGCGGTGGGCCGGTCGGTCACAGCCAGGCCTCGGCCTCGATCTCGACGACCCAGCGCGGGTCCAGCAGCCCGGCGACCACCACCATGGTGGCCGCCGGGCCGGCCGGGCCGAACAGCTCCCCGTGCACGCGGCCCACGGCCTCGGCGGCGGTCACATCGGTGAGATACATGCCTGTCCGCACGACGTCGGCCAGCGTCGCGCCGGCCCGGCCCAGGGCCTCGGCGATGATCTCGATGCAGCGGCGGGCCTGCTCACCAGGGTCGGTCGGGCACGACCCGTCCGGCCGGACCGGCCCGGTGCCGGAGACGAGCACCCGGTCACCGACCCGGACGGCCCGGGAGAAGCCGATCGTCGGCTCGTACGGCGAGCCCGAGCGGATGCGCTGCACTGTCATGGCACCGGTGTAGCAGGGAGGCGCGGTCGCGCGCCGGCCGGTCCCGGGGTGGTGCGCTGATCGAACACCCACCGAATCGGGCATTTCGGCGCCTGATCCGGGTCTTCGATCAGCGCACGCCGGAACGGGCCCGGCGACGGCGCTGACCGGTCGGCGTGGGCCCGGGTCAGCGCGGGAAAGACGCGGCCGCGGCCAGGAAGGCGTCGTTCTCGTGCGGGGCGCCGATGGTGACCCGGACGCCGCCGGTGGGGTCGGCGAAGGCGCGGACGATCACCTTGTGCGATTCGGTGTGGGCGGCGAAGTCCGCCGACCGTTCGCGCAGCGGCAGCCAGACGAAGTTCGCCCGGGACACCGGCACCGTGTAGCCGAGTGCGGTGAGCGCCGCGTGCACCCGCTCCCGTTCGCCGATCACCTGACGCCACCGGGGCGCCAGCTCGTCCTTGGCGCCGAGCGCGGCCAGCGCCGCCGCCTGGGCCAGCGAGTTCAACGCGAACGGGATCGCCACCTTGCGCATCGCGCCGACCACCGCCGGGTCGGCGATGGCGTAGCCGACCCGCAGTCCGGCCAGCCCGTAGGCCTTGGACAGGGTGCGCAGGGCCACGACGTTCGGTCGCACCGTCGCGTACTCCCGGCCGTCGGGCGAGTCCGGGGCGTCGTCGAACTCGGTGTAGGCCTCGTCGATGGTGACCAGCACGTCGTCCGGCACCCGGTCCAGGAACGACTCCCACTCGTCGCGCCGCACGGTCGTGCCGGTCGGGTTGTTCGGGGTGCAGATGAAGATCAACCGGGTCGCGGGGGTGATCGCCGCGGCGATGGCGTCCAGGTCCAGCTCGTGGCCGGCGGTCACCGGCACCCGGACGGCGGTGGCCCCGGTGATCTGGGTGACGATCGGGTAGGCCTCGAACGAGCGCCAGCCGAACAGCACCTCGTCGCCCCGTTCGGCGGTCGCCTGGACCAGCTGCTGGCACAGGGCCACCGACCCGCACCCGGCGACGAGATGGGATTCCGGGGCCCCGCTGTGCTCGGCGAGCGCGGTGATCAGGGCGGCCGCCCCGTTGTCCGGGTACCGGTTGATCCCGGCGGACTCGTGCACGGCCGCGTCCGCGATGGCCTGGGCGACCGCCGGCAGCGTGGGGAAGGAGAGCTCGTTGGAGGCGAGCTTGATCGCCCCCGGCACGTTGCGCCCAGGCGCGTACGCGGGGAGCGTGTCCAGCGCCGACCGGATCCGCACCGTCATCGTGTCCTCCACCCTGCGCCGCACCACCCGGTCGCGGCCGTCCCCGACCCTAGTTGGCCGAGCATGCGAGGCCACCATCGGCGGAGCAGGCCAGGCGGCCCAAGCAGCACATCACCACACCGTGAGCGCGATTCGATGTGTGAACGACATATACCGTTCCGCCCGGGCCGCCGGGTACAAACATCCAATGACTGGAAACGATGTGGTTCCCGAGGTGTTGTGGACGCCGACGCCGGAGCGGGTCGAGCGGGCGGCCATCACCGACTTCACCTCCTTCGTGGCCGACCGGACCGGCCGGAGCTTCTCCGACTACGCCACCCTGTGGGACTACTCGACGAGCGATCCGGCCGACTTCTGGGGTGCGATCGCCGACTACTTCCAGGTCCGGTGGCACGACCGGCCCACCGAGGTGCTGCCCGAGGCGGTCATGCCGGGCGCCCAGTGGTTCCCGGGCGGCACGCTCAACTACGCCGAGCACGCCCTGGCCGGCGCCGGTGACGCCGGCGAGCCCGGTGATCCGGCCGTCATCGCCGTCACCGAGGACGGCCGCGAGGAGCTGCTGACGCTTGCCGAGCTGCGGCAGCGGGTCGGCGCCGCCCAGGAGGGGCTGCGCCGGCTGGGCGTCGGCCAGGGTGACCGGGTGGTCGCCCTGGTGCCCAACACCCTGCACGCCCTCGTCGGCTTCCTCGCGACCGCGTCGTTGGGCGCCGTCTGGTCGTCGTGCTCCCCGGATTTCGGGGCGCCGTCGGTCATCGACCGGTTCACCCAGATCTCCCCGACGGTCCTGCTGGCCGTGGACGGCTACCGCTACGGCGGCAAGTCGTTCCCCGTCGCCGAGACGGTCGCCAAGCTGCGGGAGTCTTTGCCGACCCTGGCCGGAGCGGTCCACATCCCGGCGATCGGCACGGCGGCGCCGGACGGCATGATCACCTGGGACGAGCTCACCGCGACGCCGGCCGAGCCGGTGTTCACCCCGGTCCCGTTCTCCGCCCCGCTCTGGGTGCTGTATTCGTCCGGCACGACCGGATTGCCCAAGCCGATCGTGCACTCCGTCGGCGGCATCCTGGTGGAACACCTCAAGTCCCTGCGCCTGCACTGGGACCTGGGCCGTGGCGACCGGTTCCTCTGGTTCACCACCACCGGCTGGATGATGTGGAACTTCCTCATCGGCGGCCTGCTGGTCAACGCGACCGTCGTTCTGTACGACGGCAGCCCCGGACACCCGGACCTGATGACGCTGTGGAAGCTGGCGGAGAAGCACCGGGTGACCCTGTTCGGCACGTCCGCGCCGTTCGTGGCCGCCTGCCAGAAGGCCGGGCTGCGTCCGGCCGCCGAACTGGACCTGACCAGCATCGGGGCGATCGGCTCCACCGGCTCGCCGCTGTCCACCAGCGGGTTCCGCTGGCTGGCCGACGAGGTCGGGTCGGGCATCCAGATCGCCTCGTTCTCCGGTGGCACCGACGTGTGCACGGGCGTGGTCGGCGGTGCCCCCACCGTCCCGGTCTGGCTCGGCGAGATCTCCTGCCGGGCGCTGGGCGCCAAGGTCGAGTCGTACTCGCCGACCGGCGAGCCGCTCGTCGACGAGGTCGGTGAGCTGGTGATCACCGCGCCCATGCCGTCGATGCCGGTGTTCTTCTGGGGTGACGAGGACGGGGCCCGGCTCCGCGATTCGTACTTCGCCGAGTACCCGGGGATCTGGCGGCACGGCGACTGGATCCGGATCACCGGCCGCGGTTCGTGCGTCATCGAGGGCCGGTCCGACGCGACCCTGAACCGGGGCGGGGTCCGGATGGGCACGGCCGAGTTCTACCGCGTCGTCGAATCGCTGCCCGAGGTCGCCGATTCGCTGGTGGTCGACACGTCGACGGCCGCCGGCGAGGGGGATCTGCTGCTGTTCGTCGTGCTGGCGCCGGGCGGCGACGGGGCCGCCGTCACCGCCGCGCTGAAGAAGGCGATCCGCACCGAACTGTCCCCGCGGCACGTGCCCGGCGTCATCGTGCCGGTGGCGTCCGTGCCGCGCACCCTCAACGGCAAGAAGTGCGAGGTGCCGGTCAAGCGCATCCTCGGCGGGATGGCCGTGGACGCCGCGGTCTCCCGGGATGCGCTGGCCGATCCGGCGGCGTTCGACGAGTTCCTGCAGGTGGCCGCCGGGAGTGTCACCGCCGCCGCGGGAGCGTCGAGGCCGTAGGTTCGGCCGGGTGAACCGGACCCTGTCCATGGTGGGCGCGGTGGCGTGTGCGCTGCTGCTCACCGCCTGCGCGAGCGGCAGCCTGACCTCGTCCGACGCCACCTCGACGGCCGGGTCCGCGGGGCCGGCGACCGGCTCGGCCGCGCCGGCCAGCAGCCGCCCGTCGATCGCCGGGCCGACCCTCGTGGTGACCGTGCCGGAGCTGGGGACCGGCCCCGACGCGGCCGCACCCGGCACCGTGGCGCCGACGACCGACCTCCCGTCCGCCGCGTCGCCGGCCCCTGATGCGGCCGGCGCGACGAGTGCACCGGCCGAGGCCCCCGCACCGGCCGGGGAGCCCGCGACGACCGCGGCGGCCCCGCCGGCCGCCGCGCCCGCGAGCCCGTCCGGGAACGGGGTGAACGTGTCCCTGGCCAACTGCGACGGGTGCTCCGTCGTGGCGACCCGGAGCGACGTGGCCGCCGGCCGGTCGGCGGCTCTGGTCAGCACGGGCTCGGGGCGGGGCCTGCTGCTGTCGGTGGGATCGGACGGGCAGGTCGCCGGCGTGATCGGGGTGCCCTACGGGGCGGCGTTCCCCGCGCCCGCGGACGGCGTGCTGCCCTGCGCGCAGGGCCGCTGCGTGGTCACCGGTCGGCAGAATGACGGGCGGGCGATCCTGTCGGCGTTCGAGCTCACCGACACCGGCGCCTGGCGGGACGTGTCCGGGGACGATGCCTTCCCGTCGGCCACCGAGCGGTCCGCCGTCATCGACCTCGACGGCGAGTTGGCCATCGCGGTCCAGGACCAGGGCGACGCCGCTGCCGTCTGGATGCTCTACACCTGGGGTGGCGACCGGTACGCCGTCCTCGGCTGCGCCCCGGACGGCGACCCGCCGACGAGCGCCGCCGGGATCGCCGCCTCGGCCTGCCTGTCCTGATCCCGCCCGCGGTGCGGCCCACCGCCGCGACCGCCTCTGTTTCTGCCGCTGCCGCTGCCGCTGCCCCAGCCGCTGCCCTATCCGCTGCCCTATCCGCTGCCACTGTGCCTCGACCGCCCCGGTTCCGCGCGGATCAACAGGGTCGGCGCGGATGAAGTCGTCGACTCCTGACCCGCCCGTCACAAATGACGCGAGTTGATCCGCGCCGGGCTATTTGATCCGCGCGGGCGGGGAGGGCCGGGCGGGCGGGGAGGGCCGGGCGGGGAGGGCCGGGCGGGCAGGGGGCCGCGCGGGAAAGGGGTCAGGGGGCCGGGCCAGAGGGGGAGGGGATTGTGCTGAGGAGGGGGTGGGGCCGACGTGAGGTGGCGCACGAAGTCCCAACTCCGTCATGGGTGTCGACGTCCTACGGTCATGAACACACACGAAAGGACCTTTGACAGCAGCAGCACGCTGACCGAACTCTCCGCCGTCAGCACCGGCACGATGATCCGGCTGGCCGACGAGACGGTGACCCTGGAGCGGGTCGAGCAGATCGAGGCGGACCAGAGCCCGCTGTCGCCGGTGCGCGGGCTGGGCCTGACCCGCATCAAGTTCCGTCGCAACGGCCGGACCAAGCGGCGGGTGTACCCGTCGAAGATGCTGGTCGAGAAGGTGCGCCGGAGCCGCACCCGCTGACCTCGCGGACCATCGGGCGGCGCGCTACCCACCCGTCGCCAAGCCCCCCCGGGACCCGAGACGCCCGGGCCCCGGGACGCCCGGGCCCGGGGACGCCCGGGACCCCGGAACGCACGGGACCCCAGCACCAACGCGAACGCCCCGAGCCGGTTTCCGGCTCGGGGCGTTCGGCGTGCGGAACGATCAGTTGAAGACGTTCTTGACCGCGTCCTTGACCTTCTCGCCGGCCTGCTTCACGCTGGCCGCGGCCTGGTCGCCCTTGCCCTCGGCCTCGAGGTCGCGGTCACCGGTCACCTTGCCGGCGGCCTCCTTGACCTTGCCACCCAGGTCCTGGCCCGTGTTGGCGGCCTTGTCGTCCAAACCCATTATCGGCTCCTCTCGTCGGCGGGCCGGCCCGGTCGGTGGCCGGCCCGACGTGACAATGCCCCGTCCGGTGCGGGTTCACACCGGACGGGGCATGAGAAGAATCTGAAAGATCCCTGTCAGGCGGGGACGGCCGTCAGCTGGCCCCGCATCTCGGCGGCGTACTGGTCGGCGTTGGCCCCGGCGATCAGGTGGTACAGACCGTCACCGACCTTGACCACGCCGGCGATGCCGCTGTTGCGCAGCGCGGCCTCGTCGACCTTGCCCGCGTCCTTGACCTTGACCCGGAGCCGGGTCTCGGCGGCGGCCTCGACCTTGCCGATGTTGGCCCGCCCGCCGAGACCGGCGATGAAGTCGCGGGCCTTCTCGGCGGCCAGCGGATCGCGCAGCTTGGGCTTGGTGCCCGGCTCGTCGTACACCACTTCCTCGATCTGGTCCGCGCCGAGCTCGGCCTCGTCACCGGCCGTCTTGAGGTACTCCTCGATGTCGGTCTTCAGGTTCTCCGACCGGGTGCCGAAGATCGCCTGCATGTTGTTGCCGACGACCAGCACGCCGGCTGCACCGAGCGCCTTGAGCTTGCTCTGGCTGGCCTTGTTGATGTCGACGACGCCGACCCGCAGCCGGGTGATGCAGGCATCCAGGTCGGTGATGTTGCTCCGGCCGCCGAAGGCCAGCACCAGTTGCTGGGAGAACCGGTTGGCCCCGTCCGCCTGGGCCTCGCCGACGTCCGGCTCGTCGTCCTCCCGGCCCGGTGTCTTCATCTTGAACAGCTTGATCAGGCCGTAGAAGACGGCGAAGTAGAGCAGGAACCAGATCGGCCCGACCACCAGCACCAGCCAGGGTTTGATGCCGTTGGCGTAGAACAGCACATAGTCGATGCCGCCCTGGGAGAACGTGTACCCCAGGCGCCCACCGAGCAGGTACATCACGGTGAAGCCGGTGGCATACATCAGCGCGTGCGCGACGTACAGCAGCGGGGCGACGAACAGGAACGCGAACTCCAGCGGCTCGGTGATGCCGGTGAGGAACGTGGTCAGCGCGGCCGCCATCATGATGGAGCCGATCTTGACCTTGTTCTGCGGCTTGGCGCAGACGTAGATGGCCAGCGCGGCGCCGCACAGGCCGAACATCTTGCCCAGGAACCCGCCGCCGAAGATGCCGGACTCCGGGTGGCCCCGGAAGAAGCAGGTCAGGATGCCGCTGCAGTCGGCCCAGTTGCCGATGTTGACCTCGTAGAAGAACGGCGCGTTCCAGATGTGGTGCAGGCCGAACGGCAGCAGGGCGCGCTCGACCAGGGCGTAGACGAACACCGCGACCGGGGCGTTGGCGCTGATGACCTCGCTGGCGGTGTTCTTGATGAAGTCGCCGATCGGGGGCCAGATGAAGCCGAGCGCGATGCCGACGCCGATGGCCGCGAACGCGGTGACGATCGGCACGAACCGCTTCCCGGCGAAGAACCCGAGATACGGCGGCAGGGATATCCGGTAGAAGCGGTTGAACAGGTACCCGGCGATGATGCCGATGATGATGCCGCCGAACACGCCGGTGTCCAGGGTCTGCAGGCCCAGCACCGCCTTGGTCTCGATGCCGCGGGCGACGGCGACCGTGCCGATGGTGGCGGTCATCACCAGGTAGCCGACGGTCGCGGCGAGCGCCGAGACACCGTCGTTCTTGGCGATGCCCAGCGCGACGCCGACCGCGAAGATCAGGCCGAGCGCGCCGAAAACCGGGTCGCCGGCGTTCTGAAGGATCTTGAGGAATACGTAGAGCGGTTCGGCGATGATGCCGGCGGCCACCGGGTCGCCGACGACGACGGCCGGCGGGTTGGCCAGGCAGGCGAGATGGTCGCCGGCGAAGGCGACCCCGTCGACGGTGCAGTAGCCGGCGTCGATGGCCTGCTGGTTGTAGTTGCCCAGGAAGGCGCCGCCGACGCCGAGCAGGATGCCGGCGACCGGGAGCACGGCGACCGGCAGCATCAGGGACTTGCCCAGCTTCTGCAGGAAGCCGAAGAAGTTGCTCCAGATCTCCTTGAGCTTGTTCGGGGCCGGTTGGGCCGGCTGTGCCGCCGGGGCCTTGTCCAGGGTGGTGGTCATGCCGGGAGTCCTTCCACTGTCGTGGTGGCCGGGGTTCGAGGGAAGCCGGTCATCGCCGGGTCAGTCGTCATCGAGGGGGACCAGGGCGCGCACCGCGGCGGCCGACTCGGCCCCGAGTGCCTGTGCGGCCAGCTCCTGGCAGCGCTCCAGCGACAGCGAGCGGATGAGCGCCTTCACCGACGGGATGGCCGGCACGCTCACCGACAGTTCGTCCACGCCGATGCCGACGAGCAGCGGCACCGCCTGCACGTCGGACGCCGCGCCGCCGCAGACCCCGACCCACCGGCCGGCGGCATGCGCACCGCGGACGCACTCGGCGATCAGGCCCAGCACGGCCGGGTTGAGCGCGTCCACCTGCGGGGCCAGCTTGGGGTGGCCCCGGTCCATCGCCAGGGTGTACTGGGTGAGGTCGTTCGTCCCGACCGAGAAGAAGTCGACTTCGGCCGCGAACTGGTGCGCCATCACCGCGGTGGAGGGCACCTCGCACATGATCCCGACCGGCACCGCGGGCACTCCGAGGGCGTGCCGCTCCTCCTCGAAGATGGCCTTGGCCAGCCGGAAGTCCTCGATGGTGGAGATCATCGGGAACATCACGTTGATCTTGGCGCCGGCCTCGGTGGCCCGCAGGATGGCCCGCACCTGGGTGCGCAGGATCTCCGGTCGGTCGAGCCCGACCCGGACCCCGCGCTGGCCCAGGAAGGGGTTCTCCTCCGGGGCGATCGGCAGGTAGGGCAGCGGCTTGTCGCCGCCGACGTCCAGCGTCCGGATCACCAGCGGCTGGCCGGGCTTGAGCGCCTTGGCGATGTCGGTGTAGATCTGGGCCTGCTCGTCCTCGGTCGGCGCCGTCCGGCGGTCCATGAAGACGAACTCGGACCGGAGCAGCCCGACGCCCTCCGCGCCCTTGGTCATCGCGGCCTGCGCGTCCTCCAGGCCGCCGATGTTGGCGACCACCTCGACGTGATGGCCGTCGGTGGTCGTCGCCGGTTCGTCGGCGTGCTCCAGCTCGATCGCCCGCCGCTGCGCCTGGCGCTCCTGGCGGGCCCGGATCCGGGCCACCTCCTCCTCGGTCACGTTCTGCCGCAGGGTGCCCTTGGCGCCGTCGAGGATGACGCGGGTGCCCTCCGGGATGTCCAGCGCCCGCGGTTCGATGCCGGCGACGGCCGGGATGTCCAGGGCCCGCGCCAGGATCGCCACGTGGGAGGACGCCCCGCCGGCCGTGGTGCAGAAGCCGGCCACCTTCGACGGGTCGAGCGAGGCGGTGTCCGACGGGGTCAGGTCCTCCGCGACCAGAATGGAACCCGGCGGGATCAGCGCCTTCTCGCGGCGCTGCCCGGTGATCTCCTCCAGCACCCGGGAGCCGACGTCGCGCACGTCGATGGCCCGACCGGCCAGCACCTCGTTCTTGAGCCCGGCCAGCTTGTCGGCGTAGTTGGTGTAGGCCGCGCGCCACGCGTACGCCGCGGTCTTGCCCTTGTCGATCGCGCTGCTGGCCAGGTCGAGCAGTTCGGGATCGCGCAGGATCTCGCGGTGCGCGGCGAAGATCGCGGCCTTCTCCGCGTCGGCCTGTGCGGCCAGCCGGTCCTCCAGCGCGGTCAGCTGCACGGCCGACCGGTCGATCGCGTCGTTGAGCCGGCGCCGCTCCCGATGCCGGTCGTTGGAGTTCTCCTCGACCTCGATCTCCTCGTGCCGGATCTGCAGCACGGTGCCGACGCCGAGACCGGGAGAGGCGGAGACGCCCAGCAGCACGTTCGGGTCGTCCGACCGGCGGCGCGGGGCCGGGGCCACCGCGGCGACCGGGGCGGCCGGCGCGTGCTCCTCGCCGCCCTCCTCGATCGGCACGGCACCCTCCTCGCCCAGCCCGAGGCGGAGCTGTTCGGCGATGTCGTTGACCGCGGCTTCGGCGTCGGCGCCGTAGGCGCTGATCCGCACCTTGTCCCGGAACCGCACCTCCATGCCCATGATCGCCATGACGCTCTTGGCGTTGCCCTGATCCTCACCGCGGATCAGTGTCACGTCACTCTCGTACTGCGCGGCCAGGTTGGACAGCACGGACGCCGGGCGGGCGTGCAGGCCGACCGGGTTCGGGACGATGATCGCGTCGGACGTGACCTTCTTGCCCGGCTGCCGGGCCGCCGCGCCTTCGACCGGCTCGGCCGGAACGGCCAGGATCGCGGTCGCGCACACGTCGCGTCCGGCGGTGACGAAGCCGGTGGCCGGTTCGAGGCCGGAGAGCATGTCCGCGGTGTTGGCGATGACCATCTGGGTCAGCAGGCTCTTGGCCTGGGTGGCCACCAGGTCCAGATCGAAGACGATCAGCGGGTCGCCCGCGCTGACCTGGTCGCCGACCTTGACCCGCACCTCGAACCCCTCACCCCGCATCCGGACGGTGTCCAGGCCGATGTGGGTGAGCACCTCCAACCCCTCGGGGGAGCGGATGGTCAGGGCGTGCAACGACGGGTGCAGGTGCACGACCTCGCCGTCGCACGGTGCGACCAGGGTGTTCTCCAGCGGGTCGATCGACACTCCGTCGCCGACCATGCGGCCGGCGAACACCGGATCGGGCACCTGTTCGATCGGGACGAGGACCCCGGTGACCGGGGCCAGCAAGGTGACGCGAGTGCCTGACGCGGATGCGCTTGTCGTCTCGGACGGTGCGGACACGGATGTCCCCCCTTCGGGCGATTTCGCCACTTTTGGGCGTAGGTGATCTTGACCCTAGACCGGACTTCGCGAGTGCGCGCGCGGTAATCTCGCCTAACCGGTTTAGCGCGACACGTCGCATTTCAGTAGCGTTTTCGTCACGAATGGGTAGCGCGGAAGGGTGCGCGGAGTCAGGACCTTCCGCCCTTGACCGGACCCGCCGCGGGTCGGGCGATCGTCGGCACGCGAACTCGGTGAGAGACGCTAACTACCCGTTCGGGGGGTGCGCGGGACCGGCGCCGTCGCTCGTCCCGATCGGCACCGGATCGGAACCCGGCCGCGAGGCGGTCGGCCTTGGCCGACCGCAGCCGCGACGGGCCGCCGGTCGGGAACGTCCGGCCGGCCCCGCCGAGCGATGACCGGGACGGCGCCGAGTCCGGCGCCCCGCGTCGGCCGATCCGGCGGGTGCGATCCGGCCATCGGATCGGGCCCGGCCCGGACGAACGTCCGGTGCATCAGACCGCGATGGCGTCGCCGGCGGCCGCGCCGAAGCCGGTGATCACGGCCGGGCGAACCCGCGAGCGCGGGATCGGCGCCGGCGTGAGTGAACAGAGCGCCGGCGCGGGCGCCGGTCCGGTGGTCCACCGACGCCACAGGCGCGACCCGTGGGTCGCGCCTGTCCGTACCGCCACTGCATGAAGTTGGTGCGTGAATCCTGGTGGAGGACCCAGGAATTGAACCTGGCAAGGCGCCCCAAGTGCGCATCCCCCTCGGTCGTGCCCGATGAAGGTACATCAGGGGCCGGCCGGCGACAACTCGGCGACGACCGGGCGACGACCCGGCGACGACCGGGCCTCGACCCCGCGACGATCCGGCGGAGCCATGGGGTCCCGACGGGCGCACCCGGGGGTGGGGGGCCGAACGGCACGGACGGGCGGCCGGGTACCGGCGGCGGCCTCCGGTGTTGCCCATAGGGGCAGAGTCTTCGTCCATCATCGTGCATCGTCGCAGGTAGCCGGGGTCCTGATCGCGGTCGGGGCTGGCTGGATGATCATCCCGGCTGGCAGAATGGGCGCATGTCGCACGGACGGCGTAGAGCGCTGCGGGCCACCGATCCCTCCCGGCCCGGCGCGCCCCGGCGCCCGGCGCTGCCGGTCGTGATCGCCGCGACCACCCTGGTGCTCGCCTCCTGTGCGAGCGTCGGCGGGACGGCGTCCGCGCCGACGGTGCCGTCCGGCGTGAGTTCCGTGCTCTCGTCCGCCGCGGCATCGACGTCCGCCGGATCGGCGTCGACGGCCGCGTCGGCCCCGTCCGCCTCGGGCGCCGCGACCTCGTCCGGGTCGGCCACGTCGTCGGGACCGGCGTCCTCCGGGTCGACGACCGCCACCCGGGGCGCCATCCCCGGTGTGCCCCACTCGACGCCGATACCCGAGACCGACCTGATCGTGACCCGGGCCGTCGACGGCAACCCGGACATGTACATCGTCGACACGGTCACCGGGGCCGTCGGCGACCGCATCACCACCGATGCGCCCGGGTCGCAGTACCCCACCCTGTCGCCGGATCGCGGGTCGATCGTCTACCTGCAGGGCGGTGACAAGAATGCGCTGCACATGATGGCCGCCGACGGTTCCGGTGATCGTCCGCTGCTGGCCGCCGACGCCGATTTCTGCCCGTCGCCGCAGCGACCGGCCTGGAATCCGGCCGATCCGACGGAGATCGCCGTCGCCTGCCGGGGTGGCGACGAGGGCAACCGGCTGGTGCTGATCGGCGTCGACGGCACGCTGCGCAGCACGATCAACACCGGCCTGCGCTCCTTCGACGACCCGACCTACTCGCCCGACGGAAAGACGTTGGCGTTCTGGGGGACTCAGGACGAAGGCGCCCAGGGCGGTGCCCTCTACGTGCAACCGGCCAATGGCAGCGGCACGCCCAAGCAGATCACCACCCCCGGTGCGAAAGCCAATGACACGGACCCGATCTGGAGCGTCGACGGCAGCTCGATCATCTTCCGCCGAGCCACCGAGGACGGCGGTGGCGGCCAGTCCGCGCAGATCCTTCAGATCAAGGCGGACGGCTCGGGGCTGACCCCGGTCACCGACGGAACCGCCTTCGACCAGGATCCGACGGCGTCGCCGGACGGCAAGCAGATCGCGTTCCTGTCGAATCGGATCAATGCCGCCGGAAACAATGATGCGCAGGTCTGGGTGATCAACCTGGACGGCACCGGATTGCGCCAGGTCGGTATCGGAAAACCGGGCAACGCCGCCGGTGCGCCGGAATGGGGACGGCGCTGATTCGGTGCTGATTCGCGGCTGATTCGGTGCTGATTCGGTGCTGATTCGGTGCTGATGCCGAATTCCGCCGCTGCCCGGGCAGGAATTCAGCACCGAAAGAGTGAAGGCGGCAGGGCCATTCGGGGGCTATCTGTGCGCAGCGTGAACCGGGTCGGGTCCAGCTGTGGACCATCTGGCTAAACCTTAAGAAGAGCTTGAGAGTTTGCCCGTGTGTCACATCTGTCACACCTGTCACTCCACATACGCTCCGCCCGCCCGGCACACCGCCGTACGCATCGACCAGGGAGGGCGTCATGTTGCTGCACAGATCTCGGGGAGTACTCAAACGGGGGGCGGCGGTGGCCGGCATCGCCGCGGCTGCCGTGCTGATGGCCGCGCCGGCGGCCGGTGCGGCCGAGCCGGTCGCCTCCCCGTCGTGCGAGCTGCCCTCGTTGTCGGTGGAACCGTCCACGGTCTCGCCCGGAACCCTGATCGTGGTGACCGGGCAGCACTTCTCCGGGTGTGCCGCCGACGGTGACCCGACGCCGCCGAGCGCCACGCTCGAGGTCACGGTGGGCATCGCCACGGACCAGGAGATGGGCGCGGTGCTGGGCACCACCCAGACCGCGGAGGACGGATCGTTCAGCCTGACGGTGCCGATCCCCGAGGTGGATTCGGAGGGCGACACGATCGCGCTGGCCGCGGCGTCCGAGGATCCGGCCACCGGGCTGGCCTACGCGGCGGTCGTCCCCCTGACGTACACGGCCGGCTCGGCCGTGCCGACCGGCGTCCCCGCCGGGACCGGCGGTTTCGGGGCGGCCGACGAGGAGAGCGGTTCGTCCGGCCTCGTGCTGGCCGGTGGGCTGGGCCTGGCCCTGGCCACCGCCGGTGCGGTCGGCCTGCGCCGCCGCCGGGTCAGCGTCCACAGCTGACCGCACGCGGAACGACAGCGCTCGGCACCGGGTCGCACGACCCGGTGCCGAGCGGGTACCAGCCGGCGGAGGGAACCCGGATCACCATGGCGACCACTCGGCACCAGCCTCGAGACCCCGCGCGCGTGTCGGCGCGTCCGGTCGACCCCTGGAGTGCGTCACCCGATCCGCGGCCCCGGCCCGCTGCCCGCCCCCGGACGGCCGAACCCGTCCGGGAACCGTTCGCCGCGAGGCCGTCTCGGCCCGCTCCCCGGCCATCGGGCCGGACGCCGGTCCCGTCCTGGGACTCCCGGATCGATCGAATCCCGCCGCCCGGGTCGGCATCACGACATTCGGCTCCCCGCGGTGATTCTCGACCACGCGCTGGTCGGGTCGCGGCTGCCGCCGCCGGCTGGGCCGACCCCGCCCGGTCCGCCACCGGCACCCTGACCCGGACCGCGCCGGCCCCGTCCGCCCGGCCCGGGCCCCGCCCCGCACCCCGTCCGGCGACCCGGACCGCCCCGGGTGATCGACCGCCCCGCCTGCCGTCGGGGAGCGCAGCCGTCC
>NZ_JBMDXT010000262.1:0-7982 GCF_048594475.1 Nakamurella sp.
CGCGGGCGCGCGCCGGGCCCGGCGCACCGGCGGAGCCCGGACCGGGCCGGGGGCGTCGGGTTCCGGGTGGCCCGGCCTGGTTCGGATCCCGGCTGGGACCGTCCCGTCCCGTCCCGGTCCCGGCCCCGGGGTCGCCGGGTCCCGGGTGGCCTGCCCCGGCTCGGATCCCGGTCCGGCTCGGATCCCGGCCGGGACCGTCCCGTCCCGGCCCGGACCCGGGGTCGCCGGGTCCAGGGTGGCCCGGCTCGGATCGGTCCGGCTCGGATTCTGGCCCGGCCCCGGCGCGTCGGGGTCCGGCGGCGCCCGGGCCCGGTTCGGGCCCGGCCACGATCGCGTGTCAGATCCGTCACTCCCGGGCCGCGCGGGCCGGCCGGGGTCCGGCCGCCCGGTGACGGATGGGCGCGCGGATGATCTCGTCGACAACCGTCCCACCAGTCACAATCGGCGCCGGTTGATCCGCGCCGGCGTTGTTGATCCGCGCGGGCAGGGGGGTGAGGGCAGGCTTGGCTGGCTGGAAATGCCCAGGTCAGCTGGCCAAACTGGGGCCTGTGAGCGAAACGAACGCGGCCCGGACCGACCACCACGAGCCGCACGACACCGGGCTGGCCAGCCGGCTGAACTGGCTGCGCGCCGGCGTGCTGGGCGCCAATGACGGGATCGTCTCCACGGCGGCGATCGTGCTGGGCGTGGCCGGTGCGACCGACGACCGGGGATCGATCGTGCTGGCCGGCCTGGTCGGCATGATGGCCGGCGCGATGTCGATGGCCGCCGGCGAGTACGTCTCCGTCTCCACCCAGCGCGACACCGAGAAGGCGGTGCTGGATCGGGAGCGGCGCGAGCTGGCCGAGACGCCGGAGCAGGAACTCGAGGAGCTGGCGGGCCTGTACGAGGCCAAGGGCATCGAGCCGGACCTGGCCCGGCAGGTGGCCGAGCAGCTGACCGCGAAGGATGCGTTGCGGGCCCACGCCGAGGCCGAGCTCGGACTCGACCCGGACGACCTGACCAACCCCTGGCACGCGGCGGGGGCCAGCTTCCTGGCCTTCCTGGTCGGCGCGGCGATCCCGCTGCTCGGCGTGGTCATCGCGCCGTCCGCCTGGGTCACCGTCGTCGCCGTCGCGATCGCGCTCGCCGTGACCGGCTCGGTCAGTGCCCGGCTCGGCTCGGCGCCGGTCCTGCGGGCGGTGGTGCGCAACGTCGCGGGCGGCCTGCTGGCGATGGGCGTGACCTACCTGCTCGGCACGGTGGCCGGCGGCCTGGTGGGCTGACCGTCGGGACCCGGCGCCACCCGCTGCCCAGGCGGGCGGTCGGGCCGGGTGCCTCCGGCTCGGCGAACGTGGTGCGGGCCTGGTTGTTTCGACCGGCCCGGGCGGTCGGTACCAGCCGCGCCGAGGTCGGCGGCGGCCGCCGGACCGCCGGCGCCGAGCCGCGCGACCCGGGCGGTCCGCGGCGTCCGGGAGGTCGCGGCGCCGCCGATACGCTGGCTCCATGGTCGATCTCGAGCAGGTCAGGGCGGCGGATGCACGGCGGACGGCGGCCATGGTCGCCGGCGATCTGGCGGCGCTGGCCGAGCTGATCGCCGATGACTGCCGGTACGTGCACTCGACCGGCGTGAATGACACCAAGGCAGGCTATCTCGCGTCGATCGCGTCGGGATCGCTTGCCTACACGTGGATCCGGACGGCCGAACACGTCTTCCTGCCGGCCGGCGACGCGGTACTGGTGCAGCACGAAATGCGCGCCGAACTCGTTCTCGACGGCGTGCCCAAGCCGTATCGCAGCCGTGCCGTCGCCGTCTGGCGAACGGGCGATGACGGTCTTCGTCTGGCGTATTTCCAGGCGACCGGTTTGCCGGACGTCACCGGCGTGGGATAGTCGGCGGCATGATTGCGCCGGTGCTGCAGTTGGCGGAGTTCACCCCTATCTTTCATTCACTGCTGCGGGCCGGCGACGCCGAGAGCCTCGGCGAACTCTATGCCGACAATGCGATCCTGACCACGATCGACGGCCCCTTCGGCAATGCCTGGATGGTCGGCCGGCCGGCCATCGTCGGAAAGATCGCGGGCGCCCTGGCGAGGTACACCATGATCGAGCAATCCGTCGTGGCCAGCGCGATCGACCATCGCGGTGACGATCAGGCCGCCCGCTTCATGACTTTCGAATCGACGGTCGAGTCGAAGCAGGACGGCGACCGTTTCACCATGACGGTGAATGCGGTCGAGATCTTCGAGCGCCGGCCGGGTTGGCAGTATGTGGCCGATCACTCGCGGGTGGTGTCGATCACCAGAACTTGACGTCCTGGTCCTTCTTCTCCGGGTAATTCAGCCATGCCCGGTCGAACTCGGCCAGCGGGCGCAGAAGGGTGGCCAGGGAGCCGTCGGAATCCTGGGCGAGTCCGTCGCGGAACCCGGGATCACCCAGAAATCTGGCCCGGAATTCGGCGGGGGAGTCGGGTGCGGGAATCTGGTTCATCACGGCCTCCTTGGGGCGCGTTCGATGAGGACATCCGCAGTGTAAGTGACCAAAGCGGTCATCATCATGCGACCGAATGGATGGTGAATTGTGGAATTCGCCAGCCGGGTCGCCTCCGCCAGGTGCAGCCGGGCGAGCATCCGGGTGTCCGCCCGGGCCGGTGCGAGTTCGCCGTCGATCATGCGCCGGCACAGGTCGGGGTCCGACGCGGCGGCGTGCAACCGGTCGAGCAGCGCGGCGCGCCCGGCCGCCGGGGTGCGTTGCAGGGCGAAGGCGGCGGTCATCGTCGCCGTCCGGTTGCGCAGGTCGGAGGTGCCGCCGGACTCGAGCTCGGTCAGGTCGTTGACCAGCTGCCGGGCCAGGGCCAGCTCGCGACCGCAGCGCGCGAGTGCGACCCGGGCGTCGGCGCCCGCTCCGGCCGCGATCGCGGCCATCTCGGCCAGGCCGGCGAGCATGTCGCCGCTGCGCGCGTCGTTGCCGGCGGCGACCGACTCGGGAGTCGTCCCGGGCTCCAGCGGGTTCTCCGCGCGGAGCTGCCCGGCGGTGACGGTGGCCACCATGTCGAGGTAGACCCGGGTGAGTTCCGGTGCCGTCGCGGGGTCCGCGGCCAGGCCCGGCTGCGCGGCCGCGGTGGCGATCAGCAGGTGCGCGCCGATCGTGCGGTCCGCCGTCGAGCGGTCCCGCCAGAACGGCACCGGATCGCCGTCCATCTCATCGTCCAGCAGGTCCCAGGCCAGGTAGGTCGCCCCCGCCGCGGCGGTGAGCCACCCCGGCGGTTCGTGCCCGCGCAGGCCGGCGAAGACGGCCACCGGGACGCTGACGGCGGCGACCTGGGATCCGTCGCCCCGCGCGAGCACGGCACCGAAGTGTGCGACCAGTTCGTCGGCGAGCGGCCGGAGATCGCCGCGCCAGGACCCGACCGCGTCGCGCAGCCCCTGCACGACGGTGCGCCGCCAGCCGTCGAGTCCGTCCGGATGCGTGGTCATCGAGATGCCCCCTGATCGTCCTGCCCGACCGGCCGCCGGCCGCGACGGCGATCCGCCGGAGCCCGCCGTCGTCACGGGCCGCCGCCGCTTCCGGAGAGGGACCGCCGGCGACCGCCGATCCCGCCGCACGGGGCCGGCGCCGGGACCGGCCCCCGGCGACCCTTACGGAGCGACGGCCGGGGCGGCGGGGAAGTACTGGCGGATCACCATCGGAACATCTTCCAACGGCGTGGCCAGGGCGCGCGTCTCGTCGAGCCGGTCGGGGTGGTCGCCCACGGTCGCCCGGTGGATCCCGGCCAGCTCGCCGGCAATCATCGGACCCAGGGCCACGCCCGCCCGCCGGCCGTGGGACAGCGCGATGGCGAACAGCGCCCGGCCGGCCGCTGGATCGCCGCTCGCGCCGGCGAGGGCCGCGTAACCCAAGGCCAGGAACGGGTACTCGACCCGGCTGCCGGCCGCCTCCACCGCGGCCAGACCGCGATCCAGGTGCCGGCGGGCATCGTCCGGCCGGCCCTCGACCAGCGCCAGCCGGGCGATGCCGGCCAGCACCTGGCCGGCCCCGGACTCGAGCGTCCGGTCCACCCAGAGGGACAGGGCGCGGTCGTACCACAGGTGCGCCTCGGCCAGGTGGCCCGCCGACAGCTCCAGGTCGCCCAACCGGGCGCAGGGGGCCGCCGACAACCAGGCCAGCCCGCTCCGCCGGAGCTGGTCGATGCACTCCAGGTACAGCTCGCGGGCCCGGTCGGGGCGCCCGGCGACCACGGCGACGTCGCCGCCGTTGCCCAGTGCCATCCAGAGCACGCGGCCCTGCCCGATGGTCCGCGCGATGCGCAGCGACTCCTCGGCGCGGCCGGTGGCGCGATCGACCAGGCTGTCCGCGGCGTCCAGGACCGCCAGCCGGGACAGCACCAACGAGTGGATCGGCGGGACCAGCGGAGCCCCCGCGTCGAGCGCCTCGTTCAGCCGGCCGCGGGCGGAGCGGGCGTCGCCGACGCCGAACTCCAGGAACGCCGCCGTGCTCAGGGCCTGCAGCCGGTGGACCGACGGGGCCGCCTGGTCCGGGGGCGCGGGCCGGCGCAGCAACGCGTCCAGCCAGCCGCGACCCTCCAGCAGCCGGTGCGAGAACCAGTAGACGACCAGACCGCCGGCCAGGCCGAGGGCACGGTCGAGCGCCGCGTCGTCGTCCAGCCCGGCCTGCAGCAGCCGGCGAACGTCGGGCAGGTCGGGTTCGAGGTGGGCCGGGGGCCGGCCGGTCGTCACGGCCGCGGCCCGGGCCAGGACCGCCGCGTCGAGTGCGGCCTGCAGGGGCGCGGTGTCCTCGGGCGCGGTCAGCTCCCGCCCGAAGGCCCGGACGATGGGCAGCTGGCTGATCCGGGTCGCCCCGGCGGCGTCGGTTCCGGTGGCGGCGAAACCGGCGTCGACCAGTTCGCCGAGCACCCCGGGCAGCGCCGGTGACGCCGGCCAGGCGGCGGCCACATCGTCGTAGGGCGCCCCGTTGGCCCGGCCGGACAGCACGACCAGGAGGGTGACCGCGGCCGGGCTCAGCCGCTCGGCCGCGAGTTCCAGGCACGCCCGCATGGACCGGTGACGGTCGACCGGCCGTCGATGATCGACCAGGGTGGACAGCGGATCGTCCAGCGAGCGGAGCAGGGCTGCCGGTTCCAGCGTGCGCAGCTGGCAGGCGGCCAGCTCGAGCGCCAGCGGGATGCCGCCGATCGCCGCGGTGATCCGGTCCAGCAGGGGGGTCGCCTCCGATCCCGGCTCGACCCCGCGACGGCGGGCGGCGGCGATCAGCAATCGGGTCGCCGGGCTCAGCCCGCCCGAGGTCGCCTCGTGGGCCAGCGGGGCCAGGCGAACGGCCCGCTCCACATCCAGGCCGAGCTCGGTCCGGGAGGTGATCAACCAGGTGACGCTCGGGCAGTGGTGAGCCAGCCGGGCCACCACGTCGGCCGCCCCCGCGATCTGCTCCACGTTGTCCAGCAGCACCACGCAGCGCCGGCCCGCGAGCCGGTCGGCGATGGCGGCGATCGGATCGTCGCGCCCCGGCGCCTCGATCGAGCCGGCCAGGTGCAGCGCCATCTCGGCCGCGGTGGCGATGCCGCTCAGATCGATCAGACCGTCGCACCGGGTGCCGGCCCGCCGGGCCGCCTCGGCGGCACAGCGGGTCTTGCCGAACCCACCGGGTCCGGTCACCGTGAGCACCGGCGTGCCGGCGTCGATGAGCTCGCTGAGCTCGGCGACCTCCTCGTCCCGCCCGATCAGGTCGCCGGCCCAGACCGGCAGGGGCGGTGCGGCCGTTCGCCCGACGCCGCCGACCTCGATCCGGTCGGTCCTGACCACCACCCCGGTCAGCCGGGCGTAACAGCCCTCGACGTCGTCGTGCACGGTGATGCGGTGCTCGAGCTCCAACAGCTCCGGGCCGGGCGTCGCCCCCACCTGCTCCTCGAGTTCGCGCCGGGCCGCAGCGACGGTGGTCAGGGCGCCCACCGGGTTGCCGGACAGGTAGAGCGCCGCGGCCAGGTGCAGCCAGAGCCGTTCGTTCGTGGGTTCCTGGGTGACCAGGGCGCGCAGCGCCCCCAGCGAGTCGACCGTGATGCCCCGCCGGACGTCGGCGGCGGCCCGCTCCAGGCGGGCTCCGCTGCGCAACTGGACCAGCCACTCCCGGAAGGGGCGCAGCCCGTCCAGGTCGCATCCGGCGAACGGTTCGCCCCGCCAGAGGGCCAGGGCCTCGTCCAGTCGCTGGATCCGCTCGTCGTCGTCCCGCTCGGTCCGGGCGGCGGCCACCAGGGATTCGAAGTGCACGCCGTCGACCTGCGCCGGGGACAGCTGCAGCAGGTAGCCGGCGGGTGTGGTGTGCTCGAGAGCGACCCCGTTGTCACCCAGCTGCTTGCGGACCCGCTTGATGTAGCCCTGCAGCGTCTTGGTGGCGGTCCGGGGCGGATCGTCCGGCCAGAGCAGGTCGATCAGGGCGCTGGGCCGCACCGTGGTGCCGGCGTGCAGGGCCAGCAGGCCCAGCACCCCGATCTCCTGGCGACGGGTCAACGTCACCGACCCGCCCGCCCCGCGGATCCGCAGGGGTCCCAACAGGTCGATGCCGGCTGCGGGATCGACGGTTGCCGAGGCCGGGGGCGCCGATTGCGCGGACCATGTGGCGCTCGTCACACCGGCCGTCCGCACGTCGGGCGGCCTCGTCCCACCGTCGTCCCACCGGGGCGTCGTGGACTGGTCCGACCGCCCGTGACCGGGCGGTCGGAACAAAGGAGTCGGCAGTGCCGGTGGCCCGGGCGACGCAGAAGGCGAGAGCCGGCGCGCCCGCCCGTGCCGGACCGGACGGCGACGACGGATTCGGGCTTCGGGCGTTCACGGCCATCGAGTTCCCGCACCAGTCGATTGCTGGTGTGGTCTCGCACGAGGGGTGACCGTGAGCGCCACCCGGCGTCGGTTGAAGCCACGAAGTCACGCACCCATCCACCGGAGGCAACAGTGTTCGATCACTCTCAGTCGTGCCTCTCCATCTTGACACTCGGGCCGGGTACCTGGCGACGCGATGCGTGGATCGGACGGGCGGACCGGGCAGGGACGGGAGGGTCGGCGGGGAGGCCGGCCGGTCCGGAGCTGCTCGAACCGCCGGCGTCGGGTCCTGACGACGGCGGCGTGCTCTGTTGGTAGCGCCTCGTCCGGTGGTGACCATTGTCTCTCGTCGGCCTGGAGTGGACATCGATGTCGGCTTCCCTGTTCGTGAACGGCCCGCCCCGAACCCCGGGGGAGGCCGTGTCCTGGGCACGCGCGGTTCTGCGTCCGGGGACGGCGGTGGTGGTCGGCCTCGCGATCCCGGCCGGCGGCACCTGCGCCACCGAGGTGGCCGTGCTGGAGACCAACGGCCGGCTGCGGGTGCACGACCGGGTGGACCGGGCCGGCGGATGGGCGTTCGCGTCGTTGCGGTCGATGGCCGCGAGCCGGCTGCTGCTCTCCTACAACGCCGCCAACGTGCGGGAGTGGCTGATGCACGATGCGCTCGTCGGGGGTGCCGGAATCGGAGATCTCGCCGATCCCCGGCACTGGAGCTGCATCATGCGGGCCCGCTCGGCCGCGGCCGGCCGGCCGGACCGGGCGTACCCGCTGGGCATCGCACCGGACGCGATCGCGGCCGCGCGCCTGTCGCTGCGGGTGATCGAGGACATCGCCGGCGGGCGGGCCGCGGTGTGGACCGAGCTGTGCCGGTCGGGGCCGGCGCGACCGGCCGGCCGGGACGGCCGGGGGGGACCGGGGGATCGGGCTTGGCGAAACGAATGGGGCCGCCGGGTCCCGACGGCCGGCCGGGCCGGGCCCGGCCCGGCGGGCGGACGGCGCCCGCGCCGGTGGTCGGGCCACGGGTCCGGTCCGCCGCCGGGGCCTGGACCGTGCGGGTGAGGCTCATGCTCGCCGCGGTGCGGCATCAGCACCACCGCCGGTCCGTGCGGGCGGGACGGCGCCGGCCGCAGTAACGGGCCGCGGCGCCCTGCGCGACATCCCCGGGTGACCCCGACC
>NZ_JBMDXT010000263.1:0-22650 GCF_048594475.1 Nakamurella sp.
CGCCGGCCAGCAGCGGCGAGGAGATGAGCATGTCGGCGGTGGCCACGTTGGTCGCCACCGGCACGTTCCACAGCGTCGCCAACCGCAGCAGCGCCTTGACGTCGGGATCGTGCGGCTGCGGTTCCAGGGGGTCCCAGAAAAAGATCATCAGGTCGATCTCGCCCTCGGCGATGCGGGCGCCGATCTGCTGGTCGCCCCCGAGCGGTCCGGACAGGAAGCGGTGCACGGTCAGGCCCAGCTCGTACTCCAGCAGGGTCCCGGTGGTTCCGGTGGCGCACAGCTCGTGCCGGGCCAGGGTGCCGAGATTGAACTCGGCCCAGGCCAGCAGGTCCACCTTCTTGTGGTCGTGCGCCACCAGGGCGATGCGCCGGCGGGCGGCGGGACGGGCGGGCAGGGTCGCGGGTGCGGTCATGGGGGTGCTCCTCGGGCGGTCGGATCGGGCGTCCCCGGTCAGACGTCCCCGGGCGGCCCGCGGCGGCCTCCCCGCGCCAGGTCACAGCCGATGCACAGCGCTCCCGGACGCCGGCCGGATCACCGGACACCGGGCGGCAGGCTCCTCACCAGCGGTGATGGACCAGCGGGCGGATGCGGCGGTCGTACAGGTCGGCCATCGCCGCCAGCAGGTCCGGCGGCAGGTCCGGGCCCGAGGCCGCGGCGGCGTTGGCCCGGACCTGGTCGGCGGTGCGCCCACCCGGGATCACCGTGGTGACGCCGGGCTGCTGGACGATCCACCGCAGGGCCGCCTGGGCCGGGGTGATACCGGGCGCGAGGTCGGCGACCAGGGTCGCGAACTCCCGGGCGGCGGCCACGCCGGTCGGGTAGTCCACCCCGGCGAATGTCTCCCCCACGTCGAACGCCTCGCCGTTGCGGTTGTAGGTGCGGTGGTCGTCCGCGGCGAACGTCGTCGACTCGGTGTACCGGCCGGACAGCAGGCCCGACGCCAGCGGGACCCGGGCGATGATCGCCACGTCCGCCGCCCGGGCCGCCGGCAGCACCTCGTCCAGCGGCTTGCGGCGGAACGCGTTCAGGATGATCTGCACGGATTGCACGTGCGGCCGAGCGATGGCCGCGATGGCCTGGTCGCAGGTCTCCACGCTGACCCCGTACGCGGCGAGGATGCCGTCGTCGACCAGGCCGTCCAGGGCGTCGAACACCCGGTCGTCGTGGAAGACCGCCTCGGGCGGGCAGTGCAGCTGGGTCAGGTCGAGCCGGTCGACGCCGAGGTTGGTCCGGGACCGGTCGGCCCACGCCCGGAACGCCCCCGCGGTGTACTCCGCCGGGTCCTGCGGGACCCGCCGGCCCATCTTGGTCGCCAGCGTCAGCGGCACGTCCGGCCGGCTCGCACGGAAGCGGCCGATGAGCCGCTCACTCCGGCCGTCGCCGTAGACGTCGGCCGTGTCGAAGAACGTGACGCCGGCGTCGACCGCCGTCGCGAGCACCGCCTGGGCGTCGGTCTCGGAGACGTCGCCCCAGTCCGCGCCGAGCTGCCAGGTGCCGAGTCCGACGACCGAGACCTCACGGCCGGTCCTTGCCAAGGGTCGCTGCTGCATGGAGCATTTCTACCCGGTGACCCGGACCCCCGACCCGAAGGACGGCCGGCCCGGGTTCCCGTCCTGGAGGGGGTCCCGGTGCGTGCCATCCGCGTCATCGCCGATCTGCCGGTGCCCGACATCGGCCCGGCCCGCGAGTTCTACGCCGACTACCTGGGCCTGCAGGACGAGGAGTTCAACCTCGGCTGGGTGGCCCGCTACACCTCGCCGGACAGCGGGGCGACCGTCCAGCTGGTCACCCGGGACGCGACCGCCGCCGAGCGTCCGGCGATCTCCGTCCACACCCCGGACGTCGAGCAGGCCTACGCGCAGGCGCGGGCCCGCGGGTACGAGATCGTGCATCCGCTGACCACCGAGCCCTGGGGCGTGCGGCGGTTCTTCGTGCGGGCGCCCGACGGCACCGTGGTCAACATCGTCCAGCACACCGTGTGAGCCGCCGGCCGGCGCACCCGTCCGCCCGGACGACCCGGACTCAAGCTCGAACCACGCCGGCCGGATTGCCGGTCGCGGTGCGCCGGCAGACCTCGTCCCAGGGCGTCGGCGTCAGGCCCAGCACCTCCTGGGACCGCGCCGAGCTCATCACGTACGGCCGGGTGAACATGTAGGACAGCTCGGCCACCTCCCGCATCAGCGGGTTGACCAGCCCGACCGCGCGGAGCGCCGGCGCGGGAATCCCGCGCACCGGCACCGGTCCGTGCCCGGCCGCCGCCAGCACGTCGGTGATCGCCTGCCGCTGCGTCCGCGGCTCGTTGCTCGGCGCGTGCCAGACCCGTCCCCAGGTGTCCGGCCGATCGGCCACCGCCACCAGGGCCCGGGCCATGTCGGCGACGTCGGTCCAGGTGTGCGGCAGGTCCGGCCGGCCGATCACCCACGCGCCCCGACCGCGCCCCACGGTCGGCAGCTGGCGGGTGATGTGGCCGTTCGCGCCGACACCCGCACCGACATAGTCCGACCCCCGGACCTCGACCGCGGTGATCCGCCCGGCCTGGTGCCGGCCCTGCGCCTGCGCCCACATCGCCGCGCGCAGCCGTCCCTTGTGGTCGGTGGCCAGATCCGGCTGCCCCTCGACCATCGGCGCACCGGTCGGGCCGTAGCCGTAGAGGCAGGATGCGGTCACCAGCGTGGCGCCGGTGCGCTCGGCGGCCAGCAGCAGCCCGTCGGCGAGGGGTGGCCACACCCGGTCCCAGACGGTGTAGTCGGTCGGGTTGGCGCAGTTGAACAGCGCCCGGGCCCCGGTGACGGCGGCGGACAGCGCGTCCGGGTCGGCCGCGTCCACCGCCACCCGGGTGACCCCGGCCAGGTCGGGCCCCCGGCCGGAGCGGGTGATGACGACGACACGCTCCCCCCGATCCGCCAGGAGCCGCGCCGCCTGGGTACCGATCGGCCCGGCGCCGACGATCGCCGTCATCTCCGACATGTCAGATCTCCATTCTCGTTTGTGAGCACTGCTCTCGCAACGAGGGCCAGTGTGCACCCGGATCGGGATCTGAGCAAGAGCACTGCTCTTGATTGTTGTCACCGCTCGCACTTGCGTGGCAGACTCGCACCATGACGTCGGCCCCGCAGACCGCCCGCGCGATCGCCCGCCGCGAACTCACCACCGCGATCGTCGGGCGGGCCCGGCAGCAACTGGCCGAGGTGGGCCCGGCGCAGCTGTCGGTCCGGCAGATCGCCCGCGACCTGGGCATGGCCTCGTCCGCGGTCTACCGCTACTTCCCCAGCCGGGACGAGCTGCTGACCGAGTTGCTGGTGGTGATCTACCACGAGCTCGCGGACCGGCTGGAACTCGCCGACGCGGCCGTCGACCCGGACGACCGGTCCGCCCGCTGGCGGACGCTCGCCCACACCTTCCGGGCCTGGTCCACGGCCGCGCCGCACGAGTTCGCCCTGCTCTACGGCTCTCCCGTGCCCGGGTACGCCGCACCCCGGCAGACCGTCGGTCCGGCGTCCCGGGTGACCGGGGTGCTGATCGCGCTGGCCGCGGCGGTGGACGCGGCCGGCGTCGTCCCCACCACCGCATTGCCGGCCGGCGCGCACGAGACCCTGAGCGATTTCCGGACGGCCGCCGGCGTCGACCTGTCCGACGAGGTGGTGCTCCGCACCGTGACCGCCTGGGGCGGCCTGCTCGGCGCCGTCACCCTGGAGCTGTTCGGGCACCTGCACCGGGCGGTGACCGACTTCGACGCCCATTTCGACCTGGTGATCGGCCGGCTCGATCCGACCGGCTGACCCGGGCCGTGATTGCCGTCACGAATGCATGGCCGGTCGAGCGGGTCGGCGCGCCGTCGGCGCACCATGGAGCCGGGTGACCATTTTGTGATCTTCAGGAGGATCCGGCATGTCGTTGTCCGAGGACGAGAAGAGCCGGCTCGACGAGATCGCCGCCCACGCCCTGGCCACCGATCCGGACTTCGTCCTGCGGTTGCGCGCCACCGCCGCCCGCCATCCGAGCACCCGTCCGGCCGAGGCGCCGGGCGGCGCCATCGGGCCCGCTCCCACCGGCCACCCGAGCCGGCCCACCGAGCACCGGCCACATCCGGCCGACTGGTACAACCGGCGGCTCATCACGCTCAGCTGCCTGCTGTTCGTCGGTGTCTCCCTGCTGTCCAACGGCTGGACCGCCGCGCAGGGGCTGATCTCGCTCGGCGCGCTGGTCGCGGTCAGCGGCGCGGGGCTGACCAGCTGGACCGCGGTCCAGCTGCTGCGCCTGCGCCGCGCCTACCGGACCCGCCCGGCCTGATCCGGCCATCCCTGATCCGGCCACCCCTGATCCGGCCACCGCCGATCCGGTCCGATCCGCCGGTTCCGGTTCAGCCGGTCGGATCAGCCGGCGGCGGGTCGGCCCGGTCCCGGTCCGCGGCGTCGGCCAGGTGCGGGACCAGTTCGTACCGCCGGCCGTAGGTCTGGAAGACCGAGACCACCACGGCCACGATCGGGACGCCGATGATCGCGCCGATCGGCCCCCAGATCGCGGCGCCGATGAACACCGCGGCCAGCGCCAGGGCCGGATTGACCTCCATGGTCCGCCGGGAGATGCGCGGCGTCAGCACGTACGTCTCGATCTGCTGGTAGACGATCGCGAACAGCACGATCCAGACGGCGGTGATCGGCCGGTCGGCGAGCGCGACGATCACCGGCGCGGCCACCCCGATGTACGTGCCGATCACCGGCACGAACTGGGCGGTGATACCGGCCAGCAACGCCAGCGGCAACCAGCCCGGCAGCCCGACGGCCAGGAAGAACACGCCGTGGAAGAACGCCGACAGGGCGGCGAGCACCACCTTCGAGGCTACGTAGCCACCGGTCTTCTGCTCCGCGATCTCCCAGATCTCACCCAGGATCAGCTGCCGGCCCGGCGGCAGCCACACCGCCACCTCCTGGATCAGCCGCGGGCCGGCCGCGGCGATGTAGAAGGTGAACACGGCCACGGTCACCAGATCGAACACGACGGCCAGCACCGAGCCCAGGTACCCGATCGCGCCCAGGGCCAGATCGTTGGCCACCTGCTGGATCTGGTCGGGCTCGAGCTTGAGCGTCACCAGGATCTGCGCCGGGTCCAGCTGCAGCCCGAACGTCGCGTTGAGCTGCGCGACGATGGTGCGCACGGTCGACGGGGCCGACTGCACCAGCTGGGCGGCCTGGTCGAACAGCATCTGCTCGAACACCACGACCAGGCCGATCAGCACCACCACGACCGGGACGGCGACGGCCGCGGTCGCCCGCGACCGGCGGACCCCGCGGCGCAGGAACCACCGGATCGCCGGCTCCAGGGCAATCGCCGCCAGCCACGCCAGCAGGATCAGGAACAGGAAGTGCTGGACGACGCCGACCACCCAGGCGGCGACCAGCCAGATCGAGACGATGACCAGGATCCGGATGGTGGCCGCCTGGATCTCCCGCTGATCCAGCGAGATCCGGATCCGCCGGGGCCGCGGCGCCGGCGCGGCGTGGTCGGCCGGAGCGGCGCCGTCGGCGGGCCGGGCCGGACCCGCGGCACCGCCCGCACCGGCCGCGTCATCGGGTCGGGGCGCCGCGGAGCCGGGGGTGGCGGAGCCGGGGGAGATGGGCGCGCCCGGGTCGGCCGGGGCGGACGTCGGGTCGGGAGCGGCCGCCCGGCGCCGGCGGCCCAGGTGCGGCGTCATGGGGTGCCGTCACCGCCTCCGGAACCGGCCCGGGCGTCCCGCTCCGCGGTCCGGACGCGACGGTGTCGCGGGCGCTCGCCCGGCGCGTCGGCGGCGGGCGGTTCCGGCGACGACACATTCATGGCGCCCAGTGTCCGCCGTGGCGAGCCGCTCCGGAAGGCGGCCCCGGCCCGTCGACCCGGCCCCGGCCGGGAAGGCCGGGCCATCGACGGCCCGGCGCACTCCGGACGGCCGTGTCGGTCACAGGGCCGTCATTCCCATGGCTCACACTCACCGGGTGTCCGCGCTCGCGAAGCTGTCTCTGCGGAACCGGGCCCTGGTGGCCCTGGTGACCGTCGTCATCGCCGTCTTCGGGCTGTTCGCGCTGCGCAGCCTGCAGCAGGAACTGGCCCCCTCGATCTCGTTCCCGCAGGCGGCGGTCGTGACCTCGTACCCGGGTGCCGCGCCCGACGTGGTGGCCAACGACGTCTCGGACCCGATCGAGGCGGCCATCCAGTCGGTGCCGGGGCTGGAGCGCACGTCCTCCACGTCGAACACGAACTCGTCGCTGGTCACCGCCCAGTTCACCTACGGCACCGACATGGCCGCGGCCGAGCAGAAGATGGCCCAGGCGATCAACCGGATCAAGAGCTCGCTGCCGGACGGGCTCGACCCGCAGGTGGTGACCGGCTCGCTGGACGACCTGCCGATCGTCCAGTTCGCGATCACCACGACCGACCCGAGCCCCGGGCTGGCGGACGCGGTCCGCACGTCGGTCCTGCCGGAGCTGAACAAGGTGGACGGCGTGCGGTCGGCGGACCTGGTCGGTGCGGTCGGCCAGCGGGTCACCATCACCCCCGACCCCGAGGCCCTGGCCCGGGCCGGCCTGACCTCGGCCGCGATCCGGACCGCCCTGCAACAGAACGGCGTCCTGCTGCCCGGCGGCGAGATCACCCAGGACGGGCGGACGCTCACCGTCAGCACCGGCACCCGGCTGACCTCGACCCAGGACATCACCGGCCTGCCGCTGCTGCCCGCGGCGGGCGCGACGCCGGCCGGCACCGGTCCGGGCGGCGGCCCGTCGTCCCCGGCCGGCCAGGGCGGGTCCGGAGAACTCAGCACGATCGGTGACGTGGCCACCGTCGAGCTGACCGACGACCCGGTCACCTCCATCTCCTACGTCGACGGCCAGCCGGCGCTGACCGTCGCGGTCACCAAGCTGCCCGACGCCAACACGGTCGCGGTGTCGACCGCGGTCAAGGACGCGTTCGGCGACCTGCAGGCGACCCTGCAGAGTGCGGTCGGCCAGCCGGTGACGTTCACCACCGTCTTCGACCAGGCCCCGTTCATCCAGCAGTCGATCGACTCGCTGGCCACCGAGGGCCTGCTCGGCCTGGTGTTCGCCATCCTGGTGATCCTGCTGTTCCTGATGTCGGTGCGGGCCACGCTGGTCACCGCGATCTCGATCCCGACGTCGGTGCTCATCACCTTCATCGGCCTGCTGGCGTCCGACTACACGCTCAACATCCTGACCCTGGGCGCCCTGACCATCGCCATCGGCCGGGTCGTGGACGACTCCATCGTCGTCATCGAGAACATCACCCGGCACCTGGACTCCGGGCAGGACAAGAACGAGGCGGTCCTCGGCGGGGTGCGCGAGGTCGCCGGCGCGATCACCGCGTCGACCATCACCACGGTCGCGGTGTTCCTGCCCATCGCGTTCGTCGGCGGCATCGCCGGCGAGCTGTTCCGGCCGTTCGCGCTGACCGTCACCATCGCCCTGCTCGCCTCGCTGCTGGTCGCGCTGACCATCGTGCCGGTGCTGGCGTACTGGTTCCTGCGGCCGCAGGGGGCCAGCGGGCAGCGCCGCCGCGGCCGGCACGAGCAACCGCCGCCGGCGGCGGTCGCGGCGGACGAGGACGGGCCGCCGACCCGCCTGCAGCGCGGCTACCGGCCGATCATCGAGTGGACGCTGCGGCACTCGGTGGCCACCCTGGTGCTGGCCGTCCTGGTGCTGGTCGGCACGTTCGCGCTGGCCCCGCTGATGAAGACGAACTTCCTGGGCCAGAGCGGGCAGAACACGTTCACCGTGACCCAGCAGGTCGCCGACGGGGCCAGCCTCGATCAGCAGCGCGACACCGGCCTGGCATCCGGCACGGCCATCGCCGCGGTCCCCGGCGTGCAGACGGTGCAGATGACCGCCGGCCGGTCGAACAATCCGCTGCAGGCCGCGTTCGGCGGGGGCGGGGGGGCCACCACGATCCGGTACTCGGTGACCACCGACGCGGACGCCGACCAGACCGCGGTGCAGCAGCAGGTCCGGGACGCGCTGGGCGCCCTGAGCGATCCGCAGGACATCTCGATCGGCGGGGGCGGCGGCTTCGGCGGGAACACCGCGATCGCAGTCGACATCAAGGCCGGGTCCGAGGCGGACCTGACGGCCGCGAACACCGCGGTCGTCGATGCGCTGACCGGGTTGCCCGAGGCGGCGCAGGTGTCGAGCAACCTGTCCGCGTCCCGGCCCTACGTCGCGGTCACCGTCGACCGGCAGAAGGCGGCCGCGGCCGGTCTGAGCGAGGTGGCGGTGGGCACGCTGGTCGGCGCCGCCCTGCAGCCGACCGCCATCGGCTCGGTCGCGATCGACGACCGGTCGCTGACCGTCTACCAGGCGGTCGCCGATCCGCCCACCACCGTCGACCAGCTCTCCGGGCTGCTCGTCCCGACCGCCCGGGGCCAGGTCCCGCTGTCCGACCTGGCCACCGTGCAGCAGGCCCAGGGACCGGTCTCGGTGACCGCCGAACGCGGGCAGCGGACCGCCACCATCACGGTGACGCCGGCCGGCGACAACCTCGGCGCGGCGAACACCGCGGTGCGCACCGCCCTGGCCGGGGTCGCCCTGCCGACGGGCGTGACCGCGGACCTGGGCGGGGTGACCGCCGATCAGGCCGAGGCGTTCGGCCAGCTCGGCCTCGCGCTGCTGGTCGCCATCCTGGTCGTCTACGTGGTGATGGTCGCGACGTTCCGGTCGCTGCTACAGCCGCTGCTGCTGCTGGTCTCGATCCCGTTCGCCGCGACCGGCGCGATCCTGCTGCAGATCGTCACCGGCGTGCCGCTGGGCGTGCCGTCGCTGATCGGCGTGCTGATGCTGATCGGCATCGTGGTGACCAACGCGATCGTGCTGGTGGACCTGATCAACCAGTACCGCGAACGCGGCATGACGGTGCGCGACGCGGTCGAGCACGGCGCGTCCCGCCGGCTCCGGCCGATCCTGATGACCGCCCTGGCCACGATCTTCGCCCTGCTGCCGATGGCGCTGGGGCTGACCGGTCGCAGCGGCTTCATCTCGCAGCCGCTGGCCATCGTCGTCATCGGCGGCCTGCTGTCGTCCACCGTGCTGACCCTGGTCGTCCTGCCCACCCTCTACCACCTGGTCGAGGCGTTCCGGCAGCGGCGCCGGGACCGGCGGGCCGGGACCGCCGCGCCGGACCCGATGGCCGGCGGCGAGAACCCCGCCGCGGCCGAGCCGGTCCCGGCCGGCTGACCGGCCGGCCGGGGCACGTCGGAGCGGCGTAGGCGCCGATCGGGGGCATCTCGACCTCAGGGGTTGACATCAGATGTCTGATCACCCACTATCAACACATCAGATGTCTGAGCACTCACTGATGAGGAGACCGCAATGGGGTTACCGGAGGATCTGGCCGACCGGTTGCTCGATGAGGTCGTCACCGGGCGTTTCCCCGTCGAGTCGTTGCTGCCGCCGGAAGGCGACCTCGCGGGCATCTTCGGCGTCAGCCGGCTGACCGTCCGCGAGGCGGTGCGCATCCTGCGATCCCAGAACGTGGTCGAGATCCACCGCGGCCGCGGCACTTTCGTCAACAAGCCGGAAGTGTGGACGTCGCTGGAGGCCATCGTCCGCTCCATCACCGCCAGCGGCTCGGCCACCGGGGTGTCCGAGCGGCTGCTCGAGGCCCGGTCGATGGTCGAGGTGGGAGCGGTCCGGCTCGCCGCCCTCCGCCGGTCCAAGGAGGACCTCGCGGAACTGGAGTCGTGCCTGGCCGAGATGGTGGCCGGCGCCGACGCCGGGGATGTCGACCTCTTCGTGGACGCCGACATCGCCTTCCACGACGTGATCATGCGGGCCAGCGGCAACCTGTTCGTCCCGTTCATGTTCGAACCGTTCGGAAATCTCCTGGTGCACACCCGCCGTCAGACCTCGGCGGTGCCGCAGATCCAGCGCCACGCCATCGCCCAACACCGGACGATCCTGGAATCGCTGGTCGCCGGCGACGAGATGCTCGCCCGCGACGCCATGGAGGCCCACATGGCCCAGACCCGTGACGATCTGCGCCAGTTCGTGCGCGAGTCGGAAGGTCGCTGACCGCGCCGGCTCGTCCCACCGACCCATCGACCGATTCACCGCACGTCCGTGCACCGGGCCCGCCCGTCGGGCCTATTCCGTCGTACCCGCACACCGGCCGCACGGCCCGAGCCCGCCGACCCGCCGGGCCCGCCCATCCCGTCCCGTCCCCGGCCGCCCACCGCCGCCGCGGCGAGCCCGGAAAGGCCCCGCCCATGAACACCTCCCGATCCATCTCCCCGGAACCGCAGCCGTCCGGCCCGGTGCCGGCGGAGCAGCTGCTGGCCGGCCGGCCGCCGCTGCTCGACGTCGGGGACACGGTCGCGGAGATCCGGGCCGGCCGCCGGCTCGTCGTCCTGGACGACGATCCCACCGGCACCCAGAGCATCGCCGATCTCCCGGTCCTGACCGGGTGGTCCGTGGCGGACCTGCGGTGGGCGCTGCGCCAACCGACGACCGCCTTCTTCGTGCTGACCAACACCCGCAGCCTCGCCGCGGCCGACGCCGCTCAGCGCAACCGCGAGATCGTCCGGGCCCTGGACGAGGCGGCCCGGCTGGAGCAGGTCCCCTACGTGCTGCACAGCCGCGGCGACTCCACCCTCCGCGGCTACTACCCGCTCGAGACCGACGTGCTGGCCGAGGAACTCGCCCGGACCGGGACCGAGGTCGACGGGGTCCTGATCTGCCCCGCGTACATCGAGCCCGGCCGGGTGACGGTCGACTCGGTGCACTGGATGCGGACGAACGGGGGCATGATCCCGGTCGCGGAGAGCGAGTTCGCCAAGGACGCCAGCTTCGGGTACCACCACTCGGACCTGCGGGACTGGGTCGCGGAGAAGACGGCCGGCCGCATCGGCCGCGACCAGGTCGCCACCATCACCCTGACCGACATCCGCGAGGGCGGGCCGGACCGGGTGCAGAAGATCCTGTCCGAGCTGACCGGCGGCCGCCCGGTGGTCGTCGACGCCGCCGACGACGCCGATCTGCGGGTGGTGTCGCTGGCCCTGGTGCGCGCGGAGGCCGAGGGCAGGACGTTCGTCTACCGGACCGGCCCGTCGTTCGTCCGCGCCCGCAGCGGTCAGACCGCGACCCCGGCCATCGACGCGGCCAGGCTGGCCCGGATCACCGCCGCCGCGGAAGCGGCCCGCGCCGGTGCGGCCGAGTCCGACGACCCCCGCCCGGTGGTGACCCGCGGCCTGATCGTCGTCGGCTCGCACGTCGGGCTCACCACCCGCCAGCTGGACCGCCTCCGCGCCGCCGGCGGCATCGTCGAACTCGAACTCGACGTGCCGACCCTGCTCGATCCGGACCGGCACGACGCGCACCTCGCCGACATCGCCGCGCGGGCCGAGGAACTGTTGCGGCGCAACGACTCCGGCAGCGACGTGGTGATCCGGACGAGCCGGACCCTGGTCACCGGCGGGGACGCCGCGGGCAGCCTGCACATCGCCAGGACGGTCAGTGCCGCCCTGGTCGGCACCGTCCGCGAGCTGGTCGGCCGGGTGCGCCCGTCGTTCGTGCTGGCCAAGGGCGGGATCACCTCGTCGGACACCGCCACCGAGGGTCTGGGCATCCGTCGCGCCTGGTCCCGGGGCACCATGCTGCCCGGCATCGTCTCGCTGTGGGAACCCGCCGCCGGCCCGGCCCGCGGCATCCCGTACATCGTCTTCGCCGGCAACGTCGGCGACGACGACGCCCTGGCCGACGTCGTGGCCACGCTGCGGCACGCCTGATCGTCCGCTCCAGACCTTCTGCCACCACCCATATCTCCAACCGCCGGCCGCGGGCCGGCCGGTCGACCCCACCCCGAAGGGACCGCTTCGCCATGCCCGAAAACAGTGCCACCGTCGCCGTGATCGGACTGGGGGCCATGGGTCTACCCATGGCCACCCGCCTCGCCACCCGATTCCGGGTCGCCGGTTTCGAACCGTACGAACCGCGCCGGGCCACCGCCGGGGAGAGCGGGATCGAGGTGCACCCGACGCCCGCCGAGGCCGGCCGCCACGCCGACCTGGCCCTGCTCGCCGTCCGCGACGACGCCCAGGCGCGGACCGCGCTGTTCGGACCGGACGGGGTGCTGGAGACCCTGCCGGCCGGCTCGCCGGTCATCCTGACCAGCACCATCGGACCGGAAGCGGCCCGCGACCTGGCCGAGAAGCTCGACGCCGCCGGCTATCCGCTCGTCGACGCGCCGATCAGCGGCGGCCCGGTCCGGGCCGGCCAGGGCGACCTGCTGATCGTGGTCGGCGCGGCCGGCGCCGCGCTGGACGCCACCCGGCCCGTGCTCGAGCACCTGTCGTCGACCCTGACCATCGTCGGCCCCCGACCCGGCGACGGCCAGGCGCTCAAGACCATCAACCAGCTCCTGGCCGGCGTGCACATCGCCGCGGCCGCCGAGGCCGTCGCGCTGTCCCGGGGTCTGGGCCTGGACCCGGCGGTGATGATCGCCGCGCTGTCCCAGGGGGCCGCCGGATCGTTCATGTTCGCCGACCGCGGGCCCCGCATGCTCGAGGCCTACACCGGCGGGGCCGAGGTGAAGTCCCGCGTCGACATCTTCGTCAAGGACATGGGAATCGTCACCTCGGTGGGCCGCGCCGCGCACGTGCCGCTGCCCCTGGCCGCGGCCGCCCAGCAGCTGTACCTGATCGCCGAGGCCGCCGGGCTGGGCACCCGGGACGACTCCTCCGTGGTCACCGTCCTGTCCCCCGACACCACCCCGTCCCTCGACACCACTGAGGCGGCCACGTCATGAGTCCCACCGGCCTGCTCCTGCTCGCCGCCGGCGGCGTCGCCGTCCTGCTGGTGCTCGTCCTGCGGTTCAAGATGCACCCGTTCGTCGCGCTCGTGCTGGTCAGCATCGCGGTCGCGCTGATCGGCGGGATCTCGCCCGGCGACCTCGTCGGCACCATCGAGGCCGGCATGGGCTCGGTGTTCGGGCACATCGCCGTGATCATCGCGCTGGGCGCGATGATCGGCCGCATCATCGAACTGTCCGGCGGCGCCCGGTCCCTGGCCACCGGGATGATCAACAAGTTCGGCAACCGGCGAACCCCGCTGGCCCTCACCGCCACCGGCTTCCTGCTCGGCATCCCGGTGTTCTTCGAGGTCGGCGTCATCATCCTGATGCCGATGGCGTACGGCATCGCCCGGGCCGCGCGCAAGCCGCTGTTGCTGTTCGCCCTGCCGATGTGCGCGGCCATGCTCGTGGTGCACGCCTTCCTGCCGCCCCACCCGGGTCCGGTGGCCGTCGCCGGCGTCTTCGGGGCGGACATCGGCCGGATCCTGATGTGGGGTCTCCCGCTCACCGCCGTGGTCACGCTGGTCTGCTACCTCGTCGCCCGGCGGATGACCCGCACGGTCTACCCGATGGCCGACGACGTGCGCGCCGAGGTCTACGGGCTCGACGTCACCGACGAGGACATCGCCGACTGGAACAGCCACCCCGGCAGCGCGTCCGCGGGCTCCCCGACCGGGCATCACCTGCCCAGCACCGGCGGCGATCACCCCGGTCTGAGCCCGGCCGAGGAGGTCGCCGCCAGCACCACCCTGGTCAACCAGCTGCCCGATCGACCCGCGCCCAGCTTCGCCATGATCGCGTCCCTGATCCTGCTGCCGATCCTGCTGATCCTGTCCGGCACGCTGGCCACCAGCCTGCTGCCCGACGGCAACGTGGTCCGCTCGATCCTGATCGTGGTCGGCGCACCGTTCGTGGCCCTGCTCATCGACGTGCTGCTGGCCGGCTATCTGCTGGGCCTGCGCCGGGGGTGGAGCCTGACGGCGCTGAGCGACGTCGCCGGTTCCGCGCTTCCCGGCGTGGCCGTGGTGATCCTGGTCGCCGGAGCCGGCGGCGCCTTCGGCAAGGTGCTCGTGGCCACCCACATCGGGGACGCCGTGTCCACCACCCTGCAGTCGACCGGCCTGCCGATCCTGGCGCTGGCCTTCGTGTTCACCATGGTGCTGCGGGCCGCGCAGGGCTCGGCCACGGTCGCCCTGGTCACCACCGCCGGCGTCATCGCGCCGCTGGTGGCCGCGGGCGGCTACGGGCCGAACCAGCTCGCGCTGATCTGCCTGGCCATGGGGGCCGGTGGCCTGGCGCTGTCCCACGTCAACGACGCGGGCTACTGGATCGTGGTCAAGCTGACCGGCCTGTCGGTCAAGGACGGCCTGCGGACCTGGACCGTGCTGACCACCATCGGCGGGATCGTGGGCTTCCTGCTCACCGCCGCGCTCTGGCAGCTCGCCTGAGGCACCGGGCGGGCCCGGAACTCCGGCCGGGGGTCGCCGCTGCGCGCGGCGGCCCCCGGCCGGTCGTTCGGCCTCACTCCCCCGTCAGGCCGTCGATCGCCTCGCGGAGCAGGTCCGCGTGGCCGTTGTGCCGCGCGTACTCCTCGATCATGTGCACCAGCACCCAGCGCAGGCTCGGCCGGCTGCCGTCGCGCAGCGCCCGCCGGGCCCGGAAATCCATCCCGCCCGCGGCGAGCGCCTCGGTGACCGCGGCCCGCGACCGGTCCTTGGCCTGACCCCACCATGTGTGCAAATCGGCCGGGACGGTGACGTCGGCGATCCGCCAGTCCCAGTCCGGGTCGGCGTCCCAGTCGACCTCGTCCCACAACGGTGGGGTGGGCCGATCCAGCACCACGCAGGTGAACCAGTAGTCCTCCACCCAGGCCAGGTGGGTGACCATGCCGCCCAGCGTCATCGCCGATGGCTTGAGCGGCATCTGCAGCGCATCGGCGTCCAGGCCCGCGCACTTCCAGGCCAGCGTGGCCCGCTGGAACTCCAGGAAGCCGACCAGCGTGCCGACCTCGCCGGCGTCCATGGGCGGCTCGGGTCGGCCGTGGGCGTCGTAGACGGTGCTCATGCCCCGACCTTACGGATTCGCTCCGACGACCCGTCCCGGCCCGGCCGGGGACGGCGGCGGCGCGTCGGGACGCCCGGCCGCGACGCTCGCCGAACCCTCGCCATCACACCGGCCCCCTCCGAACGGTGGGGGTGCCGCGGGCGGGCAGACCGCGCCCGCCCACGCCCGCCCACCCGCGACGAGCCCGGCCTTCCTCCGGGCACAGTCCTTACGGAATGCTGACAGGCGGAATCCGCTCCGCCGCCGCGCTGTTGTGCTCGGTGGCAATCACGTGCACGACACGATCGAGAGGGGCCCACCATGGCTTCGACGCAGACCGCGATCCTCGCGGGCGGCTGCTTCTGGGGGATGCAGGACCTGATCCGGCGCCAGCCCGGCGTGCTCAGCACCCGGGTCGGCTACTCCGGCGGCGAGGTGCCCAACGCGACCTACTACAACCACGGGTCACACGCCGAGGCGGTCGAGATCGTCTTCGACCCGACCGTCACCAGCTACCGCGATCTGCTGGAGTTCTTCTTCCAGATCCACGACCCGAGCACCCGCAACCGGCAGGGCAACGACGTCGGGATGAGCTACCGGTCGGCGATCTTCTACCTGGACGACGAGCAGAAGCGGGTCGCCGAGGACACCATCGCCGACGTGGACGCCTCCGGCCTGTGGCCCGGCAAGGTGGTCACCGAGGTGACCCCGGCCGGTCCGTTCTGGGAGGCCGAGCCGGAGCACCAGGACTACCTGGTCCGCTACCCCAACGGCTACACCTGCCACTACCCGCGGCCGGGCTGGAAGCTCCCGCGCCGCGCGTCGGTCGGCTGAACCTGCGGCCTCGGCACCACCGCGGCGGGCTGGTCCTCTCGGCAGCCAACCGGACAGGTTCGCACGGAATCTGCCGAGATGATCAGCCCGGCCGGGACGATGCGCCCGCCGCAACGACGCATGTCGGGCATGGGGGTCGTGAGCGGCTCGATGGACCGGCCGGCGCATCCGATCCGGAAAGGGCGGGGGGTGCGCCGCCGGCCGGCAGTTCGGCGGCGGGCACGATGACGGGGTGACCGCCACCGGAATGGACAGCTGGGACCACGTCGTCGGGCAGGAGAAACCGGCCAAGGGTGAACGATCGGCCACCGAGCAGCGGCTCGACGCCGACGAGACCGTCCTGGGCCGGGTGCCCGTCGCCGCGGTCCGGCAGTCGGATGACGGACGGACCGTGATGGAGGGCTCCGTCGTCGCCGTCGTCACCGACCGCCGGCTGATCCTGCTGCACACCACCGGCGGCTTCCGGCCCCAATGGAGTGCGCTGACCCTGGGTTTCGGCCAACTCGAGCCGCCGATCGCGCGCGACGCCGCCGGCGCGCTGCAGGTGGGCACATCGGGCCGTCGCGGCTACCTGCTCGACGGGGCGACGGCCGGCATCGACCGGCTCGCCGCGACGCTGGCCCCGGCGCTGTCCGGATACCGGCGGGACCGGATGGGTCTGCCGGACTGATCGGGCCCGGACCGGCGGCCCAGATCCGGCGGGCCCGGGACCGACCGGGGGCCGGGCCGGCGGACGGGTGGCCGGACGACGGGGTGCCGGTCACCCGCGGCCCGGCGGACCCGGCGGCCGCGCCGCTCACCGCCCGTACCGACCCCGCCGCCGGCCGGCCGACCGGAATCCGGCGACCGGCGACCGGCGACCGGCGAACCGCTCAGAGCTCGACGCGCTCGTTCTCCCCGCCCTCGTAGCGCTCACCGGTCACCTTCGCCTTGACCAGGCTGATGACCGACGCGATCCGGCCGCCCGGGGTGTCCCAGTACTCGGCCGACTCGCCGTTGACCTTGATCAGCACGACCGACGGATCCTCCGGTCCCTGCGGCAGCCAGGCGTCGACCCAGGCGTTCCACAGCTCCTTGTTCTTGGCCCGGTCGTCGACGATCTCGGCCGTCCCGTCGATCGAGATCCAGGTCGAGCCCGAGCTGAGCGTGACGCCCACGTGCGGGTTCGACCGGATCTGCTGCACCTTGCGGGAGTCCCGCTCCGCGAAATACCAGAGATCGCCGTCGAACTCGACCTCCTGCTGGCCCATCGGCCGGCTGGTGAAGGTGCCGTCCGCATCGACGGTGGTCAGCATGCCGATCCGGATGTCCTTGGCCAGCTCGGCGACCTTGCGCACCTCGTCGCGGACGACATCGTTGTCTGCAGTGGTCACGATGATTCCTTTCCCCGATGGAACGGGCAGCGCCGCCGCCCGTTCCGGTGGGGTACCCGGTGTGGCCCGGAGTCACACACCCGCGGGCCCGCCCCGCGCCGGCATGCCGGCCGGCGTCGGCCGACCCGGGTCCGGCGGCGCCGGGATCGGCGTCGTTGGGGAAAATGGGCCGATGAGCACCTCCTCCCGGGCCGCGACGCCGTCGAGCAGCACCGACGAGGCCGACGTCTCCCGGCGGCGGTCCGTCGTCGACCGGCTGCGCAGCGCCATCATCAGCGGCGAGCTGACCCCCGGGGAGCGGCTCATCGAGGACGCCATCGCCGAGCAGTTCGGGGTGTCCCGGGTGCCGGTCCGGGAGGCGCTGCGCCAGCTGGAGAGCGAGGGCTTCGTCACCTCGGAGCGCTACCGGGGCGCGACGGTGTCGTCCACCTCGACCCGCGACACCGTCGAGCTGATGCAGGTCCGGCGCGGGCTGGAAATGCTGGCCGCCCGCCAGGCGGCCGAGCAGCGCGGCGGCCCGTTCGCGGATGCGCTGGCGTCGGTGGTGGAGCGGGGGCGGGAGGCCGGCCGGCTGCACCAGGTGGACCGGTTGCCCCCGCTGATCATGGAGTTCCACGAGCTCGTGGCCAAGGCGTCGGGCAACCACCAGCTGCAGCAGATGCTGCAACGGGTGCTGCAACGGATCGCATGGGGGTTCGAGCTGGACATCGAGGATCGCATCGATTCCTACTGGGCCGACCACTCCGCCATCGCCACGGCGATCCTGAGCGGGTCACCGATCCAGGCCGGCTACCTGATGGACGAGCACATCCTCAAGGACGAGGTGCTGTACCGGCGCAAGATGGGCGACATCTAGGGCCCAGATTCGGGCATTGCTCGCATTCGGCCCTTCGGCCGAGGGCTTTGTATACGACACGCCGGACGACACTCCGACCGTTCACATCACTTGTGGCGAAGGCAACACCAGCGTTACAGTGCTCGTATACAAAAACGGTGATCCCGGTCGACAGGGCTCCGCATCACCGAGTCGAAATCGCAGCACGCACTCCCCACCCGGGCCGCCGCCCCACACCACGGCCGCGACCACCTTCCCGCCTGGAGGCGTCCGCATGTCCACCGAACCCCGCACCAGCCCTGTCCCGCCCGTGGCCGGCTCGACCGCCGCGAACCCCGCCGCCGGCCGCACCGATGACCATCACCCCTCCGTCCTGCCCGCGGTCCTGGACCGCATCGGCTTCAGCCGCGCCCAGTTCTGGGTGCTGATGCTCATCATGGCCGGGATGTTCTTCGACACCCTCGAGCAGAACTCGACCGGCGCGATGGGCACCAACCTCAAGGACGCGCTGGGCATCGACAACGACCAGCTCGCCCTGATCAACACGGCCACCGTGATCGGCGGGCTGATCGGCCGCCTCGTCGGCGGGTATCTGGCCGACAAGTACGGCCGGCGACTGTCTCTCGGCTTCAACCTGCTGCTCTACACACTCGGCGGCCTGATCAGTGCGGTCGCGGTCAACTACGAGATGCTGCTGGCCAGCCGGCTCCTCGTCGGGATCGGGCTGGGCGGTGAGTTCACCGTCGGCATCGCGATGCTGTCCGAGATGGTCGCCACCCGCTACCGCGGCACCCTGGTCTCGACCCTGAACATCGGCTCCGGCGGCGTCGGGAACTTCCTGTCCTACGGCATCTTCTTCCTCATCCTCGGTCCGTTCGCCGGCTTCTTCGGCGGTGACGACACGGTGTGGCGCTGGACCTACGTGCTGCTGTCCGTGCCGGCCCTGCTGGTCGTGGTCTACCGGCGCCGGCTGCCCGAATCGCCGCGGTTCCTGATCTCCCGCGGCGAGGTCGACGCGGCCAACCGCGAACTGACCCGCCTGGCCTCCGACACCCTGCGCCGGCCGCCCGCCGACGCCCCCGTCACGCCCTATCTGACCAGCGCCGACGTGCCGGCCACGCAGCCCAAGGTGTCCCCGGCGGCGGTATTCCAGGGCAAGGCGCTCCCCCGCACCCTGGCGATCGGGGCGGCGTCCTGGATGGCCTTCGGGGCTCAGGTGACCCTGAACTTCCTGATGCCGACCCTGCTGGTGTCCAAGGGCTACTCGATCTCCGACAGCCTGCTGTTCACCATGATCATGAACGTGGGCAGCCTGCTCGGCGCCTGCGCGGCGGCCGTGCTGGCCAGCCGGGCCGGCCGTCGCACCACGGTCACCACCGCCGCCATCCTGGGCTGCCTGACCGCCGTGGCCTTCGCGCTGTTCGCCGAGACCACCCTGCTCATCCTGATTCTCGGCGCCATCTTCCAGTTCTTCACGATGCTGTTGAACACCACCCTGGCCGCCTGGTCGCCCGAGGTGTACCCGACGTCGATCCGCGCCCAGGGCACCTCGATCGTCAACGGCATCGGCAACGTCGCCGGCGCCGTCATGCCGTTCGCGGCCCTGTTCTTCTTCGACCGGTTCAGCCTGGCCGGGGTCTTCATGATGGTCGCCGTCATGTACGCGCTGCTGATCGTGGCCGCCCGGTTCGGTCCGGAGACCAAGGGTCGCACCCTCGAAGAGGTCAACGAGGAGCGCCTGTGACCTGACCAACCGGCCGCCACCACCGCGGCAACCACCCACCTGCAGTCCCACCAGAGAGGAATCGACGTGCCCGCGCACCTGAACATCTCGGCCACCGCCCGCGGCCTGAACTACCTGCCGGAGTACTACGCGGACACCACCGGCCTGTTCGCCGACCAGGGACTGCAGGTGTCCGCGGCCGCCCGGGACCCCTAGACCGGGGTCCTGGACGACCTGGAGAGCGGGGCCGCCGACCTGGCCCTCGGCGGGCTCTGGGTGCCGGCCATGTTCGTCGGATCGCAGCGGCACTACACCGTGGTCGCCCAGCTCAACCACCAGTTCCCGATGGCGGTGGTGACCCGGGGGCCGGCACCCGACTTCACCTGGGCCGACCTCACCGGCAAGACGGTCCTGGCCCCCGGCGCGGGCGGCAGCGCGCCGTACGAGTTCACCGCCGGGCTGATGCGGGAAGCGGGGGTCGACCCGGCCGGCACCCGTTTCGTCCGCGACCTGTCCACCGCGATGCTGGTCGAACTGTTCACCGCCGGGCTCGGCGATGCGATCATCGCCGACCTCGTCACCGCCACGGTGCTGCAGGATCAGGGCGTCGGCCACATCTCCCAGGAGCACGCCGTCGTCGGCGGCACCATGCCGAACAGCGTCTACTACTGCCGGACCGAGCGGCTGGACGAGCTGGAGCCGGCCCTGGTCCGGTTCGTCACCGCCCTGAACCGGTCGATGGCCGCCATCGCCGACGAGACCCCGGAGTCGCTCACCGGACTGGTCACCGGCCTGTGGCCGGACGTCCCGGCGGACTCGCTCCGATCGGCCACCGCCCGGTTGTTGGCCAGCCGCACGTGGGAGACCACCGCGGTCGACCCGGCCGCGTGCGACCGGTGGACCGGGATCTTGCAGGACGCCGGGCTGGTCACCACCGCCCCGCCGTTCGACGCGCTGGTCACCACCCGGATCACCGACGCCGTCCGCGTGCCGGCATGACCGGCCGGCCGCGGCCCCGGGGAATCGGAGGGGAACCGCAATGACGCTCTACCTGTCCGCCGCCGATGTCGACGACCTGCTGAGCACCAAGGAGGTCATCGACGCGGTCGAGCAGGCGCACGCCGATGTGGCCACCGGCCGAGCCGGCCAGCCCCCGGTCAGCACGCTCGACGGCACCCCGGACCCGTCCGGGAGCGGAACGAAGATCCTTCCGATGACCGCCATCTCGCATCGGCACGAGCTGGCCCTGGTGAAGTTCATGGCCGACGTGCCGGGCAACCGGGACCGGGGCCTGCCGACCCAGCGGTCCATGATCATGGTGACCTCCACGGTCACCGGGGAATGCGTCGCGGTGATCGACGGCAAGTTCCCCACCCGGGACCGGACGGCGGCGGCCAGTGCCGTCGCCGCCCGGCACCTGGCCCGGCCGGACAGCGCGGTGCTCGGACTCGTCGGGGCCGGGCAGCTCGCCGTGGAGCACGTCGCCTACGTCAGCGCCGTCCTGCCCATCGAACGGATCGTGGTCTGGTCCCGGTCCACGTCCACCCTGGCGGCGTTCCGCGACGGGGTGGCCGGCGAAGGGCTGCCGGTCACCGTGGCCGGGACGCCGCAGGAAGTGGTCACGGCCGCCGACGTCGTCTGCACCCTGACCCCCTCCCGGGAGCCCATCGTCCGGGGGGCCTGGTTCCGGCCCGGGCAGCACATCAACGCGGTCGGCGCCCCACCGCGGCCCGATCACCGCGAGGTCGACGGCGCGGGCATGGCCCGGGCCACGATCGTGGTCGACGACCACCAGATCTCGATCGGCAAGTCCGGGGACAGCGTCCTGGCCCTGGCCGAGGGCGCGGTCACGCCCGCCGATCTGGACACCGACCTGGGTCAGGTCATCACCGGGCAGCGGCCCGGACGGACCGGCGACGACCAGATCACCCTCTACAACTCGGTCGGCGTCGCGATCCAGGACCTGGCCATCGCCCGGCTGCTGATCGACCGCGCCCGCGAGTGGGGCCGCGGGCGCCAGCTCGGGTGACCACACCGCCGCCGCCCGCCCCGGGCGCCGGCCGACCCGAAAGGCGTCCCGCCGTGCTCATCTCCGTCATCAACCCCAACACCACGTCGTCCATGACCGGGAAGATCGGTCGCTGCGCCCGCAGCGTCGCCGGCGCCGGCACCACGATCGAGGCACTCACCCCGACCATGGGCCCGGCCTCCATCGAGAGCCACTACGACGAGGCCCTGGCCGTGCCGGGGCTGCTCACCGAGATCGCCGCCGGGGAACGGCGCGGCGTGGACGGGTACGTCGTCGCCTGCTTCGGGGACCCCGGCCTGGACGCGGCCCGGGAGATCGCCCGCGGGCCGGTGATCGGGATTGCCGAGGCCGCCATGCGCACCGCGATGCTGCTCGGCCGCAGCTTCGGCGTGGTGACCACCCTCGGCCGGACCCGCGGCCGGGCCTGGGAACTGGTGCATCGCTACGGCGCCGCGGCCGCCTGCCGCACCGTCCGGGCGAGCGAGATACCGGTCCTGGACCTGGAACTGCCCGGCAGCGCGGCCCGCGACGCGATCGCCCAGGAGTGCAAGCGGGCGGTCGCCGAGGACGATGTCGACGTCATCGTCCTGGGCTGCGCCGGCATGGCCGACCTCTGCCGGGAGTTGAGCGACCTGGTCGGCGTCCCGGTGGTGGACGGCGTCGCGGCCGCCACCACGATGGTCGAGGGTCTCGTGCGGCTGGGGCTGACCACCAGCCACCGGTCGGAGTACGCACCCCCGCCGCCCAAGCGGTACCGCGGCCTCCTGCGCGACTTCCAGATCGCGCCGGCCTGAGCCGACGCCGGACGCGGCCCGGCCGCGTGACGGGGGGGCCGCTCGTGCAACCCGGCGGACCGTTCGGCCCGTCTGCCCGTCATGAGAGCGCACGCGAGGGTGTCCGGGTGGATGGGTGCGGTGGTCGTGGCGGTCGGCCTGCTGGCCTCGGGGGTGCTGGTGGCTGCGTGTGCGGGGTCACCACCGCCGGGCGC
>NZ_JBMDXT010000264.1:0-6594 GCF_048594475.1 Nakamurella sp.
GGCGGCCGCGGTGATCCTGGCGACCACCCGGGCGGACGTGAACGGTGCCGTCCGGCGCCGGCTGGACGTGCGCAAGCTCTCCTTCGCGCCGATGGACGACGCCGTGGCACGCACCGGCATGGAGTACGGCGGGATCACCCCGATCGGCCTGCCCGCCGACTGGCCGATCCTGGTCGACGCCGCGGTGGTCGCCGCCGGGCCGGTGGTCATCGGCGCCGGCATCCGCGCGGCCAAGATCGTCCTCGACGGTGCCCTGCTGGCGCAGGTACCCGGGGCCGAGGTGATCGAGGGACTCGCCGTCCCGGTCTGACCGGGCGCGGCGGCCGCCGGCGAGGCGGGACCCGGGCGACCCCCCCGCACGATCGTGCCCGGGCGTCGAATCGGTGTTCGGTGTTCGGTGTCCGGTGGGCGCCGGCGGCAACGTCCGGGTCAGCGGTCGCGGACGGCCGGCAGGATCTCCCGGGCGATCAGCGCGATGTGCTCCAGGTCGTGCAGATCGAGGATCTGCAGGTAGACCCGCTGCACCCCGGCCGCCGCGTAGGCCAGCAGCGTGTCCCGCACCTGGTCGACCGTTCCGGCCAGCGGGCTCTGCCGGGCCTGCTCGGGTGTGCGGCCGGCGGCCGCGGCGCGCCGGGTGAACTCGGCCTCGTCGGCGCCGACGAACGTGGTGTGCGCGGTGGAGTACACCAGCGTCGCCGGGTCGCGGCCGATCGCCGCGCATGCCCCGCGGACCCGCTCGTACTGCGCTGTGATCTCGGCGAGATCGACGAAGGCGACGTTGATCTCGTCGGCGAACCGGGCCGCGAGGGCCGGGGTGCGCTTGGGGCCCTTGCCGCCGATGATGATCGGCAGGTGGGGCCGGCCGGCCGAGTCCCGCTGCCGGGGCTTGGGCAGCCCGGGGGATCCGGCGAGGGTGTAGAACCGGCCGGCGTGGTCGAACGTCGCCCCGGCCGGCGTCCCCCACAGCCCGGTGATGATCTCCAGCTGTTCGGTGAGCCGGTCGAACCGCTCGCCGAACGAGGCGCCGAAGTCCAGCCCGTAGGCGGTGTGCTCGGCCTCGAACCAGCCTGTCCCCAGACCGAGTTCCAGCCGCCCACCGGAGATGTCGTCGACCGTGGCGGCGGCGAGCGCCGTCATCGACGGGTGGCGGAAGGTCGCCGATGTGACCAGGGTGCCCAGCCGGATGTCCGGCACCTGAGCGGCGATCGCGCCGAGGCTGACGAACGATTCGCTGGGTCCGGGCCGGCCGTCGCCGCTCATCGCCAGGACGTGATCGGAGCGGAAGAACGCCGAGAAGCCGCCGTCCCGGGCGGCCCGGGCGACCGCCACCAGGTCGGCGTGGGCGGCGCCCTGCTGCGGTTCGGTGAAGATGCGCAGGTCCATGCCCGCAGCCTAGGTGCCCGCACCGTGGTCGGTGGCGACGGCGTGGCGAGCCCTGGGCTCGACCTCGGGCGACGGCCGGGGCCCGCCGAGGCGGCGACACCCTTGACCGGGCCGGCCGATCCTGCGGACGCGGGGTCACCGCTGCGGCGGTGCGTCGCGGGTGAAGGCCGGCGCTCGCTGGGCGGGCGTGATCCTTCGCTCGCTGGCGCGGTGCGTCGCGGGTGAAGGCCTTGCCCGCCGGGAAGGGATCACCCTTCACCGGGCCGGCGGATCCTGCGGACGCGGGGCGGCCACTGCCGCGGCGGTGCGTCCCGAGTGAAGGCCGGCGCTCGCTGGGCGGGCGTGATCCTTCGCTCGCTGGCGCGGTGCGTCGCGGGTGAAGGCCTTGCCCGCCGGGCAGGGATCACCCTGCACCGGGCCGGCGGATCCTGCGGACGCGGGGCGGCCACTGCCGCGGCGGTGCGTCCCGAGTGAAGGCCGGCGCTCGCTGGGCGAGCGTCATTCTTCGCTCGCTGGCGCGCTGCGCGCCCGGGTGACGGCCGGGGACCCGCGAGGCAGGGATCACCCGCGACCGGACAGGCGGATCCTGCGGACGCGGGGCCACTGGCCGCGGCGGTGCGCGCCCGGACGCCGCGCGACGCACCGGGCGGTGGCCGGGCAGGATGAAGGCATGGCGACGACGTCCGAGACCCCTGTGGATCCCGCCCGGCTGCTCGATCTGGCGATGCGCGGAGCCCGCGCGGCCGGATGCGAGTTGATGAACCGGTTCGGCAAGATCGAGGGCCTGACCGCGAAATCGTCGGCGACCGACCCGGTGTCCGATGCGGACCGCAGCGCCGAATCCATGCTGGTCAAGCTGATCCTGTCGGAGCGCCCCGACGACGGGCTGCTGGCCGAGGAGGGGTCGGAGCGGGAGTCGGCGACCGGCATCCGATGGGTGATCGATCCGCTGGACGGCACGGTGAACTACCTCTACGGGCTGGACTCGTTCGCGGTCAGCATCGCCGCCGAGGACGCGGACGGCCCGATCGTCGGCGTCGTGCACAACCCGTTGACCAAGCGGACCTTCCACGCGATTCGTGGGGTGGGAGCCAGCGTCGACGGCCGGCCGCTGAAGGTCAAGGACCCGGTGCCGTTGGGACACGCCCTGGTGGCCACCGGCTTCGGGTACGACCCGGAGATCCGGCGCCGGCAGGGCGCACTGATCGCCGCGCTGCTGCCGCGGATCCGGGACATCCGGCGCATCGGGTCGGCCGCGCTGGACCTGTGTGCCGTGGCCTCGGGGTCGGTCGACGCCTACTTCGAGGAGGGCGTGAAGGCCTGGGACGTCGCGGCCGGCGGCCTGATCGCGCAGGAGGCCGGCGCACTGGCCATCCGCACCTCACCGATCGCCGGCCAGCCCGGGCTGTTGGTGGCCGGCCCGGCGCTGTTCGACGAGATCGCCGCCGTCCTGACCGAGCTGCGGGACGCCGACGTCGCGGCCTGACGGTCGGGCCGCCCCGCCCCGCCCCGCCCCGCCGCGGTCGGGCGGCGGCCCGGTTCAGGCCGTGGGGTGCCGGACGGTCCGCAGGGCCGCGCCGAACTCGCCCAGCCGGTCCCAGCCCGCGGTGGTGGTCAGGACGGCCACCGAGCCGGGGGCGAAGCGGCGCAGGTCGTCGCCGGCGCCCGGCTCGCGCGCCCCGTCCGGCGCGGCCTGGGTCACGAGCTCCCACGCGGTGGACGGGACCGTCGGCGCGTGCCCGACGACCAGCAGTGTGCGGGCGGCGTCCGGGGCGGTCGCGATCTGGTCCAGGATGTCGTCGACGCCGCCGCCGTAGAGCTCGTCCGAATAGCGCACCTCCCCGCCCACGGCGACCGCGTCCCGGGTCTGGCGGGTGCGGGTGGACGTCGAGCAGATCGTCAGGTCGACCGGCGGCAACGTGGCTCGCATCCAGTCCCCGACCGCGGCCGCCGCCCGCACACCGGCGGGCGTCAGCGGCCGGTCGTGGTCCCGGGCGGCGCCACCGGCCTCGGCGTGCCGCATCAGCACCAGGGTGCGGGCCGGCCCCGCGATCGGCAGGTCCTGATCGGGCATCCGTCCTCCTGGCCGGTGGTGCGGCGCCGGGGGCATCCGCCCCGGCCGGGCATCACGTTAGTGGCCGAACGGGCCGGGCCACCATCGAGCGCCGCAGGAGTCCGGACGGCACCTGCGGCGCCGGATCCGCCGTGGAAACCCGGACCCGCCGGGGCCGTGGTCCTGCCACGGTCGGCAATCGCCCGGGCACACGCCGTTCTCCTCGTCGGAGCGCTCCCAGGTTTGAATCCGCGCCGCCACTGTGGTTCAGTAGGTGTTCTGGTCCAGCAGAGGCGCCAGGAATCGTCCTGATCTGTCAGGAGTTCCTTGTGACCGCAGTACTGGAACCACCCGTCCTGGCGACCGCCGACTCCGTCCGCATCGCCGACATCCCCGTCCCGACCGAGGCTCCGCGCCCGGCCCCTGGACACACCATCGCCGCCGCGCCCACCGGTGAACGCGCTCAGCGCGTGCGGGAGTTGCTGGCCTACAGCGCCACCTGCACCGACCCGGTGGAGTTGCAGCGCTGCCGCGACCGGATCGTCACCGAGTACCTCCCGGTCGCCCGGTCCCTGGCCTCCCGGTACGCCGGCCGCGGCGTCGAGCGGGGCGACCTGGAGCAGCTCGCGTGCCTCGGTCTGGTCAAGGCCGTCCAGCGGTGGCAGCCCGGACGCAGCGACGACTTCCTGCAGTTCGCGGTGCCCACCATCGTCGGCGAGATCAAGCGGTACTTCCGCGACCACTCGTGGCTGGTGCGACCGCCGCGGCGCATCCAGGAGCTGCGGGCGGCCATCTCCGAGGCCGAGCAGACCCACCGGCACCGGGACGGCAGCGCGCCGACCGACCTGGAGCTGGCCCAGGTCACCGGCGCCCGCCCCGAGGACATCGGGGAGGCCCGCGCGGCCTCGGCCTGCTGCCGTCCGCGGTCGCTGGACGAGGAGCAGGGGCCCGGCCTGGCGCTGGCCCTGTCCTGGGGCGAGGAGGACCGCGAGATCGGCCGCATCGAGGACCGGGCCACCGTCGAGCGGCTGATGGACGCGCTGACCGAACGGGAACGCGACGTCGTGCACATGCGGTTCGACAACGGCTGGTCGCAGTCCCGCATCGGGCGCGAGATCGGCGTCAGCCAGATGCAGGTGTCCCGTTGGCTGCGGGTGATCACCGAGAAGCTGCGGTCCTGCCTGGAACGGTAGAACGGCCCCGGGGACCGGGCTCGGCGCGGCGTCGCCGAGCCCGGTTTCCCGCTCGACGAGGACGCTCACGCCGACGCGCGGTCCGGGTCACGGGCCGTGGCCGGCATCGGGGCGGTCCGACGAGGGCCGGGACAATGGCGCCCGATGGCCCGACCGTCGCCGACGGGGCCCGACCCGGTCGGCGGCCGGCTCAGCCGGTCTCGGTATCGCCCGGCAGGTGCCCGGTGCGGACCAGCGTCGAGGCGATCTCGTGCAGCTTGATGTTGTGCTGCTGCGAGTGCCGGCGCAGCACCGCGAAGGCCCGCTCCGGGGTCAGCCGGAACCGCTCCATCAGGATCCCCTGGGCCTGCCCGATGAGATGCCGGGAGTCGATCGCCCGCCACAGGTCCCGTTCGGACCGGATGCGGGCGAGCGCGACCGAGGCGTGCGCGGCGACGACCTTGGCCGTCTCGACCTCGTCGTCGGCGAACTCGGTGATGTCCTCGTAGTACAGGTTCAGGGCACCCAGCACCCGGGCGTCGGTGAACAGGTGGATGCTCAGCACGCTGCGCAGGCCCATCGCCGCGACCGCCGGACCCCAGACCGGCCAGCGCGGGTCGGTGGCGGTGTCCACGATCAGGTAGGCGCCGCCCTGCTCGGCCGCACGGAGGCAGGGTCCCTCGTCGAACTGGTACTGCAGCTCGTCCGCCTGCTCGATGAGCTCGCACGAGGTCGCCGTCGTCTCCGCCCCGCCGGTCGTCTTGACCAGGGTGACGCTCGCGCCGAAGCACTCGCACTCGGCCATGGCCAGGTCGACCACCGACTGCAGGGCGTCCTGCACCTTGGGGTTGGCTGCGACCGCCCGGGCGGCCTCGGCCAGCGCGGACCCGGACTGGCAGTCCAGATCCGACTGCAGGTCGGGTTCGGCGGCGGCGGCGACCCCGGTGTCGATCTGGGTGTCCATCTCAGCGGTGTCGATCTCGGTGTCGACCGTGGTGCCGACCGCGGCGTCGGCGGCGGCCTCGGTCGGGGTGTCGTGGGCGGTCATCGTCTCCATTGTTTCCTGTGGAGGGTGGCGAGGGCGCGGCCGGCGGGGCGGCCCGGCGTCAGCGCAGGTCACGCACCGCCGGACGGACCGGCGGCTGGGCGTCCCGCGGCTCGGATCCCGGTGGCAGGCGGGACCGGTCGGCCAGCCCGGTCAGATCGGGCTCGGCCGCCCGCCGGGTCCGCGGGGATCGGCTCGACGGGGACTCGGGCTGGTCGGCGTTGGCCTTGATGACCACGATGCGATCACCGGGCTGGAAGACCTTGACCCCGCCGGAGTCGAACCGGTGGGACACGCCGTTGCGGATGACGGTCAGGACGATCTCGCCGCGGGCCTGGAGCCGGGCCGGGGCCAGGCCCACGTCCTCGGGTCGCACCTCGCGCTCGGTGATCTGCAGGCCGGCGACCGGCTCCAGCAGATCCTCGATCACCTCGCCGGCGTTGGGCGCGACGATGGACAGGCCCAGCATCCGGCCCGCCGATTCGGCGGTGGGAATGACGACGTCCGCCCCGCCCTGCCGCAGCACCTCGATGTTCTGCTCCTCGCGGGCGGCCGCGGCGATGGTCGCGTTCGGGGCCAGCCGCCGGGCGGTCAGCGTGACCAGCACGCTGGTGTCGTCCCGATCGGCGGCGACGATCACCTGGGTCGCGCTCGGCACCGCGGCCTGCCGCAGCACCTCCTCGCGGCGGGCGTCGCCGAGCACGCCGACGCACCCGTCACCGGTGGCGGCCTTGATGTTGCCGCCGTCGCTGTCCACCACCACGATGTGGTCCGCCGGGTAGCCCTGATCGATCAGCGCACCGACCGCCGACCGGCCCTTCATGCCGTAGCCGATGACGACCGTGTGCTTCTTCACGCGCTTTCTCCAGCGACTCGTGCGGAACTGCTGCCGGCTCCGCTCCGTGAGCACCTCGATGGTGGTGCCGACCAGGACGATCAGG
>NZ_JBMDXT010000265.1:0-8587 GCF_048594475.1 Nakamurella sp.
ATCGGGACGCCGAGCACGTCGCCGGGCAACGACCAGGCGAACGCGGCGGAGGTGACCCCGAGCAGGGCGGCGCACCACCCCCGGGCCACCATCAGGCCCACGGTCGGCAGCAGGAGCCGGGACGCCAGGTCGTAGCCGATCTGGCGCCAGATCGACGCGCTGCGGGCTTGCGTCCACAGCCGGCTCCACCAGCCGCCGGTGGCCGGCGGGGGCGGCGGGTCGGGCCAGGGCCGGCGGGCGGCGGCGGCCGGGGCCAGCGACCGGATCCGGGCCCGCTGCCAGGACGAGAAGGTCCGCGCGCAGCCGAACAGGGCGGCGACCACCGGCGCGGCCAGCACCAGGGTGATCGCCAGGGTCAGTCCGGCGACCGCCAGCACCCAGATGACGGTGCCGGTGAGCAGGGCCAGCAGCATGCCCAGCTCGATCTGCGCCGTCGCCCGCCAGGTCACCGCGGAGAACGGCGCGGCGCACCAGCGCGCCACGGGACCGGGTCCCGTGGTCGTCGTGGTCATGGTCGCCGGCATGGGCCAACCCTAGAGCGGGCCGCCGCGGCCGACCATCCATCAGACTGCCGGATCGTCCTGCACCCAGCACCACCATCGGGCGCGGCGGGCGGCCGGCGCGCCGGATGAATAGTGCCCGTATAGGCGGGGCGGTCAGAGTGGATACGTTCCGGGCCGCGGAGTCGCGGCCGGAGCGGTTCATCCGAGAAAGGCGGGCCGACCGATGACCATCACCTCCACCGACACCCACTCCGGCACCGGTGCGGAGCAGGTCGGAGAACCCGGTCCGCCGGCCGCCGACGGGCCGGTCGCGCTCCCGTTCGTGGTGACCGACGACGGGTCGGGACTTGATGCCGTGCAACGGATCCGGCGGGACCGGAGCCAGTTGCGGGACAAGCTCGTCGAGCACGGTGCCGTGCTGCTGCGCGGCTTCGACATCGGCGGCGTCGACGGGTTCGACGCGGTGGTCCGGGCGCTGTCCGGGGCACCCCTGGAATACACCGAGCGCTCGTCGCCGCGCAGCACGATCAAGGGTCAGGTCTACACCTCGACGGACTACCCGCCGAGCGAGGAGATCTTCCTGCACAACGAGAACAGCTACCAGCAGGCCTGGCCGCGGACGCTGTACTTCCACTGCCTGCAGCCGCCGGCCACCCAGGGCGCCACCCCACTGGCCGACATCCGTCAGGTGTTGCGGCTCATCGACCCGGCGGTGGTCGAGGAATTCCGGGCCCGCCGGTGGATGGTCGTCCGGAACTTCAACGGGATGTTCGGCGTCTCCTGGCAGCAGGTGTTCGGCACCGACGACCGCCGTGCGGTCGAGGGCTACTGCGCCGACCACGGTATCGAGTGCGAATGGCGTCCGGACGGGTCCCTGCGGACCCGGGCGGTGCGCGACGCGATCCACCGGCACCCGGTGACCGGGGCCGAGGTCTGGTTCAACCACGCCACCTTCTTCCACGTCTCGACCCTCACCCCGGAGGTCCGGGACGGCCTGCTCGACCTGTTCGACCCGCAGGACCTGCCCAGCAACACGTATTTCGGCGACGGCGGCGAGATCCCCGCCGACGTCATGGATCACCTGCGGGACTGCTACCGGACGGCCCGGGTGCGTTTCGGGTGGCAGTTCGACGACGTGCTCGTGGTGGACAACATGACCGCGGCGCACGCCCGGGAGCCGTACACCGGCGCCCGGAAGATCGCGGTCGCCATGGCCGAACCGTATCCCGCCTGACCGTGCGCGAGATCCACGTCTGGACCGTGCATCTGGCCGGGTTGCCGACCGGCGGAGACCTGCTGGACGACGACGAGCGCAGCCGCTGGCAGCGGCTGCGGAGCGCCGGGTTGCGCGAACGCTTCGCCGCCGCGCACTGGGCCCGGCGCCGCATCCTGGCCGACCGGCTCGGGGTCGACCCGGCCGGCCTGCGGTTCACCACCGGCCGGTGGGGCAAGCCGGAGCTGGCCGGCCACCCGGTGTTCCACAGTCTGAGTCACTCCGGTGCGGTGGCCATGGTGGCGGTGTCCGACGCGGCCCCGGTCGGGGTGGACGTGGAGGCGGTCCGGCCCGACCTGCCCGCGGGACGGCTGGCCCGGACGTTCTTCCGGCCGGACGAGGCCGGCAGCGTCGCGGCGGCGGTCGACCCGCCCGCCCGGTACGTCCGGCTGTGGACGCGCAAGGAGGCGGCCGGCAAGGTCACCGGCGTCGCCCTGGACCGCGCGCTGCTGGTCGACGCGATCGGGGTCGGCGGCCGTCCGGCCGGCATCGAGGATCCGACCGGGGCGCGGGGAGCGGCGCGGATCATCGACATCGAAGCGCCGGAAGGATTTCTCGCTGCGGTGGCGATGCTGGGCGGGGCGCCGGTCACCGTACGGGCACGGGCGTTGCTGCTGCCGGTGCCGGCATGAGCGGCAGCTGGCTGCAGACCTACCGCCGGGTCCCGTCTCCCCGGGCCCGGCTGGTCTGCTTCCCGCCCGCCGGGGCGGGCGCGACCGTGTACCGGCGCTGGTCGGCGCTCGTCCCGGCGGACGTGGAGGTGGTGGCGGTCTGCTACCCGGGCCGGCAGCATCGGCTCGGCGAGCCGTTCAGCCCGTCGCTCGCGGCGTCGGCCGCGGCGATCGCCGCCGAGGTCGCGCGGCTGGACCCGGCGCCGGTCGCCCTGTTCGGGCACAGCCTGGGCGCCGTCCTGGCCCACGAGACCACCGTCCGGCTGGAGCGGGCCTACGGCGTGCTGCCCCGGCGCCTGTTCGTCTCGGGCCGATGGCCGCCGGGCCACCGCCCGCCGGCCGACCCGGCACCGGACCCGACCGACGAGGAGATGCTCGACCACCTGCGCGTGCTGGGCAACACCCAGCTCGACCTGTTCGCCGTCGCCGACCTGCGCGAGTTGCTGCTGGCGTCGCTGCGGTCCGACTACCGCCTGCTCGCCGAGCACCGGCCGGACCGCCCGGCCCGGACGATCGCCGCCGTCACCGGGTACTGCGGGGACGCCGACCCGGGCTGCACCGTGCAGGACGTCGCCGCCTGGCGGGCGGTCACCGGCGGCGCGTTCCGGCTGCGGGTGTTCCCCGGCGACCACTTCTACCTGGACCACGTCACCGCGGACCTGGTCGGCGACGTCGTCGGGCAGCTGGGCGTGGGCCGCTCCCCGGAGGACGTCGCCGCGGTATCGTGACCGCGATCGCGGGAGGGGTGCCGTGCGCGTCGTCATCGTCGAGGATTCGGTGCTGCTGCGGGAGGGGCTGGTCCGGCTGGTCCAGGCGGCCGGCCTCGAGGTGGCCGGCACCGCCGGTGACGTCGCCGAGATGGAGGCGTTGCTGACCGGGACCGTCGCGGACGTCGTCGTGCTCGACGTGCGGATGCCGCCGACGTTCACCGACGAGGGGATCCGCGCCGCGCTGGCCCTGCAACGCCGGGACCCGTCGCTGCCGGTGCTGGTGCTGTCCCAGTACGTGGAGGAGCGCTACGCCAGCGAGCTGCTGTCCCGGGGGCGCGGCGGGGTCGGCTACCTGCTCAAGGATCGGGTGGCCGACGTCGAGCAGTTCATCGATTCGCTGCGCCGGGTGGCGGCGGGCGGGACGGTGCTCGACCCCGAAGTCGTGGCTCAGCTGATGATCCGCCGCAAGGCCAGCCCGATCGACCGGCTGACCCCGCGCGAACTGGAGACGCTGCGGCTGATGGCCGAGGGGCGCTCCAATTCGGCGATCGCGGCCGGCCTGCACATCAGCGAGAGCGCGGTGGCCAAGAACGTCAACAACATCTTCACCAAGTTCGACCTGGCCCCGGTCGACACCGACCACCGCCGGGTGCTGGCCGTCCTGGAGTTCATCAACAAGTAGGTCGGCCGGACCGTGACCGTCCACGGTCGAGGGGGACGCCGGGAACTCCGGCTCGACCCGGCCCGTTGACCCACCGTCCCCGATGAACGACCGAAAGTGACATGAGTACCTCATCCGACACGCCTGGTGACAAACCCGGCGCCGGGTTCCCGCCCGGCGTCACCCGTTCCGCCCGAGTGCGGGCGGCGTCATGATCTGGCCCCTGTCCCTGCTGGTCGGCGTGCTCGTCGTGCTGATCATCACTGCGGCCACCGCCTACTTCGTGGCCCAGGAGTTCGCCTACATGTCGGTGGACCGGTCCCGGTTGAAGGCGGCCGCCGCCACGGGTGACGCCGGCGCGGCCCGCGCGCTGGCCATCACCCGCCGCACCTCGTTCATGCTCTCCGGCGCCCAGCTCGGCATCACCGTCACCGGCCTGCTGGTCGGCTACGTGGCCGAGCCGCTGATCGGCGCGGCGCTGGGCGGCGTGTCGGTGCCGGCGGCCGTCGGCATCACCATCGGCACCCTGGTCGCCCTGACCTTCTCCACATTCGTGCAGATGCTGCTGGGCGAGCTCTTCCCGAAGAACCTGGCCATCGCGCGGCCGGAGCCGGTGGCCACCGCGCTGGCCCGCTCCACGCGCCTCTACCTCACCGTCTTCGGGTGGCTGATCGCCGTCTTCGACGCCTCCTCCAACCTGCTGCTGCGGCTGCTGCGGATCGAGCCGGTGCACGACGTCGAGCACTCGGCCACCCTGCGCGACCTCGAGCACATCGTCGCCGCGTCCCGGGACAGCGGTGACCTGCCCCGCGACCTGTCCATCCTGCTCGACCGGGTGATCGACTTCCCGAACCGGACGGTCGAGCACGCGATGATCCCGCGGGCCCGGGTCGGGGTGCTGCGGCCCGGCGACGACCTGGACCGGATCCGGGACCGGATGTGCGCCGGGCACTCCCGCTACCCGGTCATCGACGACGCCGACGACGGCGTCGGGGTGGTCCACCTGCCCGACGTGCTCGAGTGCACCGCGACCGGACCGGCGACGAGCGACCCCGGTGCGACCGGGGCGCCGGCCACCGCCTGGGAGCTGATGCGGCCGCCGCTGTTCGTGCCGGCCGTGCTCGGCCTGCCCCGGGCGCTGGCCGACCTGGCCGGGTCGGGCAATCAGCTGGCCTGCGTGCTCGACGAGTACGGCGGCTTCGTCGGGGTGCTGACCATCGAGGACCTGGCCGAGGAGCTGGTCGGTGAGATCGCCGACGAGCACGACCCGGCCGGACCGCCGGTGCTCGCGCCGGAGCCGGCGCCCGGCGGCTGGTCGCTGCCCGGCGACCTGCCGATCGACGAGGTGCAGCGGCTGGTCGGCCGCACCCTGCCGGCCGGCGACTACGAGACGCTCGCCGGCCTGGCCATCGCCCGCAGCGGCGGCTTCCCGCCGGCCGGGCGGACGATCGAGGTGCCGTTGCCGGCGGACGCGGCCACCCTCGCGCTGGACGACGCACCGCCATCGGCGGTGCTGCGCCTGCGCGTCGACGACGTCCGGCGGCACGTACCCGCGCGGTTCACGGTCACCCTGGTCGACCCGGCGCCCGGTCAACCGGCCCGGCCGGCCGGTCCCGGCCTCGTGGGGGAGTCGTGATGTCGGGAACCGGGTGGGCGATCGTGGCCACCGTCGTGCTGATCGCGCTCAGCGCCTTCTTCGTCGCGATCGAGTTCGCGCTGCTGGCGGCCAAGCGGCACCGGCTGGAGGACGCCGCGCAGCGGAGCCGGTCGGCCCGGGCGGCGGTCCGCAGTTCGGCCGAGCTGACCGTCGTGCTGGCCGGATCCCAGCTGGGGATCACGGCCTGCACGCTGGCCCTGGGGGCGGTGACCAAGCCGGCCGTGCAGGACCTGCTGGCCGGTCCGCTGGCCGCGCTGCGCCTGCCGCTCTGGCTGGCCGACGCCTCCGCCTTCGTCCTGTCCCTGCTGATCGTGACGTTCCTGCACCTGGTGATCGGCGAGATGGCGCCCAAGTCGTGGGCGATCGCGCATCCGGAACGGTCCGCCATCCTGCTGGCCCTGCCGATGCGCGCGTTCATGTGGCTGTTCCGGCCCATGTTGATCGCGCTGAACTCGCTGGCCAACGCCTGCGTGCGGCTGGTCGGCGTGGACCCGGTGGCCGAGCTGGCCAGCGGGCAGAACCCGCAGACGCTGCGGCAGCTGGTCGAGCACTCGGCCGACGTCGGGACCCTGGACGCGGACTACTCGCGCCGTCTGGCCACCGCCCTGGACCTGCCGGCGCTGACCATCGGCGCCCTGGTGCACACCGGCGTCCGGCCGACCCGGGTGGGTCCGGACGGCACGGTGCAGGACGTGCGGCGGGCCGCCCGCGAGTCCGGTCATCTGCGCATCCTGGTCGGTGACGGGAATTCGGTCGCCGGCGTGGTCCACGTGCGGGACACGCTGGTGGCCGACCCGGATGCGCCGGTCGACCCGTTCGTCCGGCCGGCCTTCGAGCTGGCCGCGGGCACCCCGTTCGCGCAGGGGTTGGAGGCCATGCGGCGGCATCGGGCGCACCTGGCCGTCGTGCGCGGCGCCGACGGCCGCCATCTGGGTGTGGTGACGCTGGCCGACCTGATGCGGGTGCTCTTCCCGGAGACAGCCGCACGGCAAGAACCAAGGTCGCTGTAGTAAGCCTTACCTTGCTTAGGTTAGGCTCACCGAGTGCCTGGAACCAGCCTGACCGCCGACGACCTCGTGCTCTCCTACCAGAGCACCGAGGTCGTCCACGGTGTGTCGGTGCACCTCGCCCCGGGCCGGGTGACCGCGCTGGTCGGGCCGAACGGGAGCGGCAAGTCGACTCTGCTGCGCTCGCTGGCCCGGCTGCACCGGATCGGGGCCGGGCGGGTCGACCTCGGCGCGGACGGGACCCGGCAGGACGCGGCGGCCCTGTCCGCCCGGGAGTTCGCCACCCGGGTCACCCTGCTGTCCCAGTCCCGGCCGCACCCCTCCGGCCTGGCCGTACGGGACGTCGTCGCGTTCGGCCGGCACCCCCATCGCAAGCGGTTCGCTCCCCTCGGCGATGCCGACCGGGCCGCGATCGACCGGGCCCTGGCGCTGACCGGCCTGACGGCACTGGCCGGCCGCGCGGTGGACCAGCTGTCCGGCGGCGAGCTGCAGCGCGTCTGGCTGGCGACCTGCGTGGCCCAGGACACCGACGTCCTGCTCTTCGATGAGCCGACCAACCATCTCGACCTGCGCTACCAGATCGAGACCCTGGATCTGATCCGTGATCTGGCCGACGGCCACGGGCGCGCGGTCGGCGTCGTGCTGCACGACCTGAACCAGGCCGCCGCCGTCGCCGACGAGGTCGTCCTGCTCGGGGCCGGCCGGATCCGGGCGGCCGGCCCGCCCGCCGCCGTGCTCACCGCGCCGCACCTCGGCGAGGTCTACGGGCTGCCCGTCGCGGTCGCCGTCGACCCCGACACCGGCCGGCTGCGGGTGGAACCGCAGGGCCGGCACCACCGGCGTCACCCACCGGCCCGCGCCACCGCCGGCCGTTGTCCCGACGAGAGGAACTGATGAGAACCCGTACCACCGTATCCATTCTCGGCTCGGCGCTGGTGCTCGCGCTGGCCGCCTGCGGCACCACGACGCCGGCCGCCACGACCGCACCGGCCGAGGCAACCGTGTCCGGCTCGGCCTCCCCGGCGGCGCAGGAGTCCTCGGCCGGCCGGACGGACTGCGCCGCCGATACCACCAGCACCGCAACGGGCCCGGTGACGCTGACCGACTCGTTCGGACGCACGGTGGAGCTGGCCCAGCCGGCGCAGCGGGTCGCCGTGCTCGAGTGGCAGCAGGTCGAGGACACGTTGAGCCTGTGCGTGACCCCGGTCGCCGTGGCCGACGTCGCCGGCTACACGCTGTGGGACACCGCCGAGGCGCTGCCCGCCGGGGTGGCCGACGTGGGCACCCGGGGCGAGCCGAACCTGGACGCCCTGTTCGCCACCGACCCGGACCTGGTCATCGTCGAGGCCTACACCGCCGACGACGAGATCATCGGGCAGCTGGCCGCCTACGGGGTGCCGGTGCTGGCCACCAAGGGGGCGGACGCCGCCGACCCGATCGGCCAGATGAGGGCAACGTTCGAGCTGATCGCCCAGGCCACCGGACGCCAGCAGCGGGCCCAGGTGGTGGTCGACGAGTTCTCCGCCGCGCTGGCGCAGGCCAAGACGGCGGTGGCCGGCACCGACGCGGCCGGGCAGAAGTTCGTCTACTTCGACGGCTGGGTGCAGGGCGGCAACGTCTCGATCCGGCCGTTCGGCCAGGGATCCCTGGTCGGTGAACTGGGCGAGGAGCTCGGTCTGGTCAACGCCTGGACCGGCGAGGTCGACCCGGCGTACGGGCTGGGGCAGACCGACATCGAGGGCATGGTCGCGGTCGGTGACGGCCTGCTGTTCTCCACCGGGACCAAGGATCCGGACAGCGACGTGATGGCCGAACTGGCCAAGAACCCGATCTGGACATCGCTGCCGGCCGTTTCCGGCGGGCGGGCCTCCGCCTTCCCCGGCGGCATCTGGACGTTCGGTGGTCCCCGGTCGGCGCAGCAGGTGCTGGACGCGTACGTCGCCCAGCTGGCCGGCTGAGCCGGACCGCCGTGCCCGAACCCGCCGCCCGGCCGGTCGCCCCCCGCGCCCGGCCCGCCCCGGGGCCCCCCCCGCCCGGCGGACCCCCCCCGCCCGCCCCGGCGCTCGCGCCCGCCGGGCCGCCCCCGCCAGCCACGATCGAGAAAG
>NZ_JBMDXT010000266.1:0-4382 GCF_048594475.1 Nakamurella sp.
TCCCGTCGACGTGCTGGTCACCGCGGCTACCGCTGGGTCGAACCGGCGTCCACCGGCAGCATCACGCCGGTGATGTACCTGGCCTCGTCGGAGGCCAGGAACAGGACGGCGTTGCTGATGTCCCGGGCCTCGACCCAGGGAACGGGCAGCGCGTTCATGCTGGCGAACGTCTCCCGCGCGTCCTCGCGGGTCGGCTCGGCCAGGTCCGGCCGGAACAGCGACCAGGTGGCGGTGTTCTGCACCATGTCGGTGTCGACGCTGGTGGGATGCACCGTGTTGACCCGGATCGAGTGCGGGGCCAGCTCCAGCGCCAGCGTCCGCATCAGGCCGACGACACCGTGTTTGGCGGCCACGTAGTGCGCGAAGTTGGGGAAGCCCTTGATCCCGGCCGTGGAGCTGGTCAGCACGATCGACCCGCCACCGGCGGCGATGAGGTGCGGAACGCAGGCCTTGGCGGTGTGCCAGACGCCGGTGAGGTTGACGTCGATCATCTCCGACCACATGAGCTCGTCGAGTTCGGCGCCGCCGGCGGCGAAGCTGAAGATGCCGGCGTTGCCGCAGACGATGTCCAGCCGGCCGAGTTCGGCGACGCCCTGGTCGACGGCCGCCTTGACGGCGGCGTAGTCGCGGACGTCCGCCTGGACCGCGACGATCCGACGGTCCAGCGCCTCCACCTCCTTGACCGTCTGGTCCAGGTCGGCGCGGGTCGACATCGCGTAGGGCACCGACGCCAGCTGGTCGCAGACGTCGATCGCGATGATGTCCGCACCCTCCTCGGCCAGCCGCAGCGCATGGCTGCGACCCTGGCCGCGGGCGGCCCCGGTGACGAAGGCGACCTTGCCGGCCACTCGTGCGCTCATCGCCGCCCCCTACTTGATGCCGAAGCCGGCGTCAACGGGCAGCGTGACCCCGGTGATGTACCGGGCCTCGTCGGACGCCAGGAACAGCACCGCGTTGCTGATGTCGACCGGTTCGACCCACAGGATCGGCAGGATGTTCAGGCTGCGGAAGACGTCGTGGGCGTCCTCGACCGTCGGGTGCTCCAGGTCCGGGCGGAAAAGGCCGGCGGTCCAGTCGTTCTGGATCATCGGAGTGTTGACCACCGTCGGGTGCACGCTGTTGACCCGGATGCTGTGCGGGGCCAGTTCCAGGGCCAGGGTGCGCATCAGCCCGACGACGCCGTGCTTGGCCGAGACGTAGTCGGCGATGTTCTGCATCGCCTTGAGCCCGGCGGCCGAACTGGTCAGCACCATCGAACCGCCCCGACCGCCCTCGATCAGGTGCGGCACCGCCGCCTTGCAGGTGTGCCAGACGCCGGTCAGGTTGACGTCGATGGTGTTGTGCCACTCTTGTTCGGTCTGCTCCCAGGCGGCCGAGTTGCCCCCGGCGATACCGGCGTTGGCGCAGACGATGTCGAGCCGCCCCAGCTCGGCGACGCCCTGGTCGACGGCCGCTTTGACCGCCGCGTAGTCGCGCACGTCGGCCTGCACCGCGACGATCCGGCGGTCCAGCGCCTCCACCTCCTTGACCGTCTGCTCCAGGTCGGCCGGTGTCGCCATGGGGAACGGCACGGTGTCGATCTGCTCGCAGATGTCGATCGCGATGATGTCCGCGCCCTCCTCGGCCAGCCGCAGCGCATGGCTGCGGCCCTGGCCGCGGGCGGCCCCGGTGATGAAGGCGACCTTGCCCTCTACTCGTCCCACGGAACTCTCCCTGCTCGATGGTCGGGGACGGCGGCCGCCGGACGGCGCCCACCGAAAACGATCAGATCCGCGCGGATGTCAGCGGATGGTGTTGCCGGCGTCGACGGTGAACTCCAGGCCGGTGACGTAGCGCGCTTCGTCCGAGGCCAGGAACAGCACCGCATTGCTGATGTCCCGGGCGTCGACGATCTCGACCGGGAACGTGTTCATGAAGATCGGCCCCAGCGCCGGCTCTCGGGTCAGCAGCGTCTCCAGGCCGCCCAGGCCCGAACCCATGGGCGTGTCGACCCCGGTGGGATGTACCGTGTTGACCCGGATCCGGTGCCTGGCCAGCTCGTTGGCCAGCGACTTGGCGATGCCGACCACCCCGTGCTTGGCCGCGACGTAGGGAGCCAGGAAGGGCAGGCCCTTGATCCCGGCCGTCGAGCTGGTCGCGATGATGGAGCCGCCCCCGGCCGCGATCAGGTGCGGGACGGCGACGACCATGGAGTTCCAGACCCCGGTCAGGTTGGTGTCCAGGGTGTCCTGCCAGACGGCCGGCGTCACCTCGTCCCAGGCCTGGATGGTGCAGATACCGGCGTTGGCACAGACGATGTCGAGCCGGCCAAGTTCGGCGACCCCATCGTCGACCACCCGCCGCAGCGCCCCGGCGTCCCGGACGTCGACCTCGGCGGCGACGATCCGCCGGTCGAGCGCCTCGACCTCCTTGACGGTCTGGGCCAGCTCCTGCGCGGTGCCCATCGGGTACGGCACCGTCGCCAGCTGGGCGCAGATGTCCACCGCGATGATGTCGGCGCCCTCCTCGGCCAACCGGACGGCGTGGCTGCGGCCCTGGCCGCGCGCCGCCCCGGTCACCAGGGCGACCTTTCCTTCGACACGCCCCATTGCGTGTTCCCTTCTCCCGGCGCCGACACCGTTGTCGGATCGACCGTCGGCGAGGCACGTTGTCCCACCGACCATCCCGATGTCGGTGCGGCGACAACCGTTCCCGGACATGGTTTGACGGATGCAGGACGAGGCAACCGGGGCCGCACCGACGGTGTCGACCGGCGGCGGCCGGCTGCTTCGCTGAGGTGGGCGTCAACGTCCCGCCTCGCGACCCACCTTAGATGCACCGAGTGCAGGAAGTGAAGGGTTCCCACCCGACGAGTTCGATGTGAATAGAGTGCGGGGCGTGACCGACGTCGAGACCGGGCCCGGCCCCGGCCGGCCCGACGGCGCTCGTCGGGTCGGCCGGCAGCCGGCGAGTTCCCGCATCGAGATCGAGCACGCCGCGTTTCGGCTGTTCGCCGAGCAGGGCTTCGAGCAGACGACCGTGGACGACATCGCCGCGGCCGTCGGCATCGCCCGCCGCACGTTCTTCAGCTACTTCCCGTCCAAGAACGACGTCCCGTGGGGATCGTTCGACCAGGAACTGGTCCGGTTCCGCGCGGTGCTCGACGCGACGCCGCCCGACCTGCCGGTGCTGGAAGCCGTCCGGCGGGCCGTCATGGAGTTCAACACGGTGCCGCCGGCCGAGCAGCCGTGGCACCGGCGGCGGCTCGCCCTGATCCTGGGAACTCCGGCCCTGCAGGCGCATTCGACTCTCCGGTACGCCGAGTGGCGGCAGGTGATCGTCGACTTCGCGGCGCCGCGGCTGGGGGTGCCCGAATCGTCGATCGACGTCCAGAGCATCGCCTACACCGCGCTGGCGGTGGCCATCGCCGCCTACGACGTCTGGTTGCGCGACGACCGGGGCGACCTGCTCGACCTGCTGGATCGGGCCTTCCGGGTGGTGGCCCCGCGCCCGACCGGGGCGGCCGGCCCCGAATCCTGACCTGCCCAAGGCCGGCGGTGCCGGGGTGGCCACCGGTCGGCCGGGTCCGGGCGGCGGGGTCAGGCCGGGGTCAGCAGCGCGGCCCGCAGGCCGGCCACCTCGGCATCGCCGACGCCGCGGGCCCGGGCCCACGCCATGGCCCCGCCGTGGATCGAGTCCAGACCGGCCAGGAACCCCACCATCGTCTCGCCGGTCGCCTGGTAGACCTCCGCCGGGACCCGGGCCATGTGCTCGCGGTAGCGCGGCCACCCCCGGAACCGGTGCACGATCCGCTCCATGTTGGCCGCCGTCCGCAGGTAGTCGGCCACGATGTCGGAGTCCCGGACGCGGAGCAGCCGCAGCAGCAGGGCGATCACCAGGCCGGTGCGGTCCTTGCCGGCCGCGCAGTGCACCAGCAGCGGGTGACCGGCCTGCGCGCAGACCACGCGCACGACCGTCGCCAGCGGGGAGGTCGGGGCGGCGAGATGGTCCAGGTAGAACCGGCGGGCCTGCTCCTCCGGGGGCAGACCGGCCACCGGTGACAGGTCCCGCAGCGGGGCGTTGAGATAGCACACCGGGGTGTCGGCCAGCGGACCGCGCCCCTGCTCGACCGCCTCCGGCCCGACGCGCAGGTCGACGACCAGCTCCAACCGCACCTCCTGGGCCAGATAGCTCACGTCGGCCGGGGTCAGCGCCTGCAGGGTGTCGCTGCGCAGCAGCAGGCCCGGCCGGACCGCCCGGCCGTCGACGGTGCGCAACCCGCCCAGGTCGCGGAAGTTGAACGCCCCGACCACCGGGCTCGGCTCAGCCACGGCAGACCCGGCGCACCGCGGCCACCAGTTCCGCCGACGGGCCCGGGCCGGCCGGGGCGGGTCCCGTCGCCG
>NZ_JBMDXT010000267.1:0-2523 GCF_048594475.1 Nakamurella sp.
TCGACGCCGGCCTGGAGGACCCACCCACGGCACATCTGTGACGGGTCACCCGAAACCTCGCGCGAACGAGGGACCGGGGACAGGCTTCTGATCAGGCCACCAGGTGAGCAGGCCGGCGTCGGCGCCCAGGACGACACGTCAGCTAGAAGGCACGCCCAAGCGGCCAGATCCACGCCGAGTCAATCCCGAACACCAACACCGAACCCTGCCAGAACCACCAGAACCGGTGCCCACCCAGACTCACAGATCCGCGCGGGCAGGGGCAGGGGCAGGGGTGGGGGCAGGGAACGGGCGGGCTCCGGCCGGGCCCGGGCGGGCGGGGCGGGGGTGATCCGCGTGCGCCGGGGGTGGCGGCGATCGGGGGGCTACCTGGGGTCCACGGACGGCTAGCGGCGGACGAACTCCAGATCGCGGATGACGTGGCCGGCGGCCAGGCCGCGGCGTTCGAAGCGGGTCGGCGGGCGGAAGGCCGGCCGGGGTGCCCAGCCGGCATTGGCGTTGCGCAGGGTCCGGGTCGCGGTGCAGGCGGCCAGCATCTGCTCGGCGTAGGTCTCCCAGTCGGTGGCCAGCCGGAAGACGCCGCCCTTGCGCAGCCGGGAGGCCACCAGCGCGGTGAAGTCCGGGGTGACCAGGCGGCGCTTGTGGTGCCGGGTCTTGGGCCACGGGTCGGGGAAGAACAGCCAGACCTCGGCCAGGGATGCCGGGGCGATCAGGTCGGTGAGCAGCGCGACGGCGTCCTCCCGGACGAGCCGCACGTTCGTCACGCCCACCCGGTTGAGGTGGTGCAAGGTCTGCGCGACGCCCGGCTTGTAGACCTCCGCGGCGACCAGGTCGATCTCGGGCCGGCCCGCCGCCATCTGCGCGGTCGCCTCGCCCATGCCCGAGCCGATCTCCAGCACCGGGTCGCCGTGGCGGCCGAACAGCGCGGGGAAGTCGACCGGTCCGTCGAAGTCCGTCGGGTCGCGGTACCAGGCGTCCGCGTGCGCCTCGAACGCGCGGCGCTGCACCGGGTTGAGCCGGCCGCCGCGGGGATGGAAGCTGACCACCCGCCGGAAGTGGGCGGGCAGCCCGTCGTCCGGCGCGGTCGTGACGATCCTGGTGTCCTGCACAGCAGGCAAGGATAGGGCGGCGGACCCCTCCGGCGGGGGATCAGTCACCGGTGGCCTGCTGCTCCCGGTGTTTCATCTCTGCCTCGAACACGTGCGGCCGGCCAGCCGATAGCCGCTCCCGGACCAGCTCGTCGACCGCTCGGAAGACCCGGAAGTACTGCTCGTCGTACGCCTCCACCAGCTGGAACGTCCAGAACCCGGGTACGACGTCGCGCCCCACGAGCACCTGCTCGATCTCGGCGGCCAGCTCGTCGTGGCCGGCCGAGCGCAGCTCCCCGACGGCCTCCTGCAGGGCCAGATCGGCCTCACCGGACATCCGGTGGAAGCCGTAGAGGAAGCCGCGGGCGTTCTCCACCACCTCGAACGCCGCCGACAGCTTGCCCACGGCCTCGACGGTGGCGTCCGAGGTGCCGTCGGGGCGGGGATGGGCCACCGCCCGGTCGGGATGCTTGGCGCTGCCGAACCGCGCTACCAGACCCGCGGCGTCGGGGCCGTCGCCGGTCATGCGTCCCGCTTCTGCAGCAGCAGCAGTGCGATCAGCCAGAGCCCGACCGCGGTGCCGGCGAAGACCAGCAGACCCTGCAATGCGTCGGGCCCGCCACCGGGCTGGAACAGGTTGGCGATGCCGGTGGTCGGGGCGACGATCTTGTCCGAGGCGGCGAACGGGAGCCACGGTCCGACCTTCTCGCCGACCGTCGGGATCAGGCTGAACAGGCTCTCGATGATGAGCGGCCAGAGCAGCAGGATGGCGATCGCGCCGGCCGATTGACGCACGATCGTGCCGACCGAGACGGCGATCACGGCGGCGATCGCGAAGATCGCCCCGTAGCCGACGACCTGCCGCCACTCGTCCCAGGTGGCCAGCTCCAGGCGGACCGGCGGATCCTGGGCCAGCGCCTTGGCCAGGAAGAACGAGGCCAGCGCGGCGAGCAGTCCGACGACGCCCCCGATCAGCGCGAGCAGCACCGTCTTGGCCAGCAGTACCCGGGGCCGCCGGGGCACGCCCAGGAACGTGTTCCGGATCGTGCCGAACCGGTACTCGGTGGTGACGGCCAGGGCGGCCAGCACCATGTAGATGCTCATGCCCAGGCCGACGCCCCGCAGGAAGATGTAGGGCAGGGCCGCCTGGCCGTTCTCGACCAGGCCGAACAGGGTGGCGAAGCCCAGGGCGGCGGCCGCGATCGCGGCCAGGCACCAGTACGGCGATCGGGTCGAGAACAACTTGATGCGTTCGACGTTGAGCAGGGTCATCGGGGGCCCTCCGGCGGCAGAGGCGGAACGGGTCCGGGCGGCGGCCAGCCGGCCGGGGCGGCGCCCGGCGGCGGCATCGCGGCCGTCGCCCCCGGGGCCGGACCCGCACCCGCCACCGGATGGAGCCCGGGCCCGGGCCCGGCGGCCGGCGGACCGGACGGCG
>NZ_JBMDXT010000268.1:0-2558 GCF_048594475.1 Nakamurella sp.
AGGCCCGGCGGCAAGGACAGCTGATCCAGGCCGAACAGTCCGGGAATCCGGTTCAGGATCAGCGCCGCACTCACCACCGCGCTGAGCGTGGTGGTGACCACCAGGGTCCGGTGGGCCCGGTCCGGCCCGGCCGACCGTCGGCGGGACCGCCCCACGATGAGGCCGACGATCGGTGGCAGCCCGAACACCACGGCCCCGGCCAAAAGGTGGATGGTGGACGAGGTGTCGGCCGGGGTGCCGGGCCGGTTGGTCGGGAACACGGCGACCAGCACCAGCGCCACCGACCAGGCCAGCAACAGCACCCGCCCGACCGGGCCGGCCGGCCCGCGGGCGATGGCGAGAGCGGCCAGCGCGAGCGCGCCGGTGGCCAGCGCGAACAGCAGCCCGCCGCCCGGGGTGAGCACCACGTAGTCGCTGAGCGTGGTGGTGCCGGCGGACAGCCGCGCCGGCGCGTCCAGATGCAGCAGCACCAGGGGTGGCACCGACGCGCCGGTCGCGACGAGGGCCAGCGGGGCGGTTCGCGCCGGCGTCGCCCACCCCCGCACCCGCGCCGGCCGGGACGCCCCGACCGACCGGAGACCGGGTGGGGCGAGCAGGGCGGCGCTGGTCATGACGAGCTCCTCGACGGTCATCGCCGGTGCCGTCACCGACCGTGTACATGACCGTGAGAACGACGGTAGAAATGATCGAAGGAGCAGGTCAGAGGGTTAGCCCTGATCCTGGTGAGGGTCCGGGCGGCCTTTTTCCGGAGGGCTTCGGGGGCCGCCGCGGGCGGTCGACCACCCGCGCCGGGGGTGGGGCTGACCCCACCCCTGAGCCGTCCGGTCGGGGTCTTCCCGGATCGCCCGCAGGACCTGCCGCGGGGCCCGACCGGGTTCGCTGATCAAAGCCGGGGTCAGAGCGGGCGAATCGGGCATCGGACGCGGTTTTGATCAGCGAACGGCCACGGGCCGGGGCCGGCAACCGGCTGGTGCTCGTCGCGCCTCGCGCCTTCGACCCGCCGATCCCGCCTGACCGGGTCCGGCCGGCCCGGCGTCAGACGGAGATCGGAGCGGTGCCGAAGGCCACGTTGAACCGGTCGCACCAGATGACGACCGAGGTCAGGCCGGTCAGGTCGACGTCCGGTGGGATCACGTAGTTCTGGTTGCCGTCGGTGCCCTTGAGGTCGCCGAGGGCGATGTAGCGGCTGTCGTCGTACTTGCCCCAGTCGTCACCGCCGGCCCTCTGGTCGGACAGGGCGACGTCCACGTCCGGACCGTCGCTGGTGGAGAAGTTCTCCAGGCGCAGGACCCGCGACCCGTCCGGCAGCCGGAAGATCGTCGCGGTGCCGCTGGTGGCGTGTTCACCGTCGACGAACGTGCCCGTGGCCAGTGCCACCGGCTCGGCCGCGACGGTGACCTGGTCGGTGGGGTCGGCGGTCGCCGGGGCCGACGGGGTGGTCGCGTCGCCGCCGGCGGTGGGGGGCAGGGCCGCGACCGTGACGGGAGCCGACGCCGGGACGGACCCGGGCCCCGAATCCGGCCCCGAAGCCGGGACCGACGCGGCGACGGGGAAGCTCTCGTCGACGGTGCTGCGGGTGAACAGCTTCCAGGGCTGGAACAGGACCAGGCCGACCGCGGCGGCCAGCACCGCGACCACCGCCACCGAGGCGATGACGATCCTCCGGCGGCTGCGCCGGGCGGGCGGCGCCGGCCGGGTGGTGCCGGCGCGCGGGCCGGTGGTCGATCCGGTGGTGGGGCTGGTCATATCGGTGTTCGAATGCTCGTTCACGGCGTCTCTCCCGGGGTTCGCGCGTCCACTCGCCCCAGCACAGCCCGCGTGGCGCGGACGAATCAACGGTCAAGTGATGACGGGAATCTGACGGATCCCGCCGACAGGAGCGCCCGCGCCGCGGGCCGATACCCCCACGTGAGGGCCGGTCCAGCAGCCACCAGCGCAGCACCAGGAACCGCAGCAGGCCGACCAGCCCATTCACCGCGACCAGCGCGAGCACGCCGGCCGTCCCCGTCGGGTCGTCCAGCGCGGCCAGGGCGGCCGCGGAGAGCAGCAGCGTGGCCGCTCCGGTCAGCACCCCGATGACGTGGTCGCCCTCCGCCCGGCCGGCCGGGCCGGTCCGGCCGCTCGACCCGCCGAACGAGAACCGCCGGTGCAGCTCGGTGGCCAGCAGGGTCGAGACCAGCCAGGAGGCCACGTTGGCGGCCTGCGCTCCGACGGCGTCGGTCAGGAACGCGTACGCCGCCAGCTGCAGCCCGCTGGCGCCGCCGCCGACCACGGCGAAGCGGACCAGCTGCCCCAGCCAACCGGGCAGCCGGGACGGCCGCCGCACAGTCAGCCGCGACCGCCGCCGCGCCGTCGCCGGCGACCGGGTCGGGCGCGGGGCGGTGGCGAGCGTCATGCCGTCACGGTCGTCGGCCCACCCCAGCCCGACCCAGGAACCGGCTGGGTCTTCCCTGTGCGCCGCCGGCTGCCGGCCGCGCCCTGGCCCGCTGCCGGCGGGCCGCCGGCCGGCGGTCCCGGCCGAACCGACGCAGCGCCCGCAGCCCGCGCGGCCGGTCCGG